>NZ_JBHVDX010000138.1:0-26985 GCF_042802555.1 Streptomyces sp. NPDC057474
CGGACCGGCCCCTACGGCGTGTACACCGTCGGCCGGGGCGCCGTCGGCATGCCGGCGCCGATGAAGAAACTGGTGTGCGGGGGCTGGTTGTAGGCGGTGTTCTGCCAGGCCAGACCCGTGCGGTACATCGTGTCGTGCAGCAGGGTCGTGATCTTCGTGCTCGTCTCGATCGGGGTCGAGTGGATCCGCAGGGCCGTGTTGCCGCTGGTGCGCCAGACGACCTCTTCGCGCCAGTCGCCGAGGATGTCGCCGGAGAGGGCGGGAGTGGCCTTGGTGCCGTTGTTGGAGGAGACCCCGGAGCCGGTCAGCAGTCTGGTGTCCGAGGAGGTGCCGTACTTGTCGATCCGGGTGCCGTCGAGGAGTTCACGGACCGGGTCGCCGTCCCACCAGGAGAGGAAGTTGACGGAGGAGGGCTCGCGGCCCTTCGTCGCGCCCGCCTCGTCGCGGATGGAGGAGTCGGAGGCGGACCACATCTCGGGCCCGTCGTTGCCCGCGTAGATGTCCCCGGCGACGCCCCGGCCGTTGTCGCAGCAGGCGGCGAGCTGCCAGCGGACCGCGCCGTTGGCGGGGTTGATGTACAGCTCGGCGGGCTGGGACGTCGACTCCGAGACCTTGAAGTACTCCAGGCCGGAGGTGGACGCGTCGAGGTCGCCCAGGTGCTGGGCGTCGCCGTGGCCCGCCCTCGTGGTCCACAGGCCGTTGCCGTTGTCGTCCACGGCCATCGCGCCGTACACGATCTCGTCCTTGCCGTCGTTGTCGACGTCACCGACCGAGAGACTGTGCGAGCCCTGTCCGTCGTAGCCACGACCGCTGTTGGTGGAGGAGTTGGTGTCGAAGGTCCAGCGGCGGGTGAAGGAGCCGCCCCGCCAGTCCCAGGCCGCTATCACCGTACGGGTGTAGTAGCCGCGCGCCATGATGAGCGAGGGCCTGGCACCGTCCAGGTAGGCCGTCCCCGCGAGGAAGCGGTCGACCCGGTTGCCGTACGAGTCGCCCCACGCCGAGACCGTGCCGCGGGCCGGGACGTAGTCCACGGTCTGCATCGCCCTGCCGGTCTGGCCGTTGAACATGGTCAGGTACTCGGGGCCGGACAGGATGTAGCCGCTGGAGTTGCGGTGGTCGGCGGAGGAGCTGCCGATCACCGTCCCCGCTCCGTCGACCGTGCCGTCCGCCGTCTTGGCGGCGATCTCGGCCTTGCCGTCGCCGTCGTAGTCGTACACCTGGAACTGCGTGTAGTGCGCGCCCGAGCGGATGTTGCGGCCCAGGTCGATGCGCCACAGGCGGGTGCCGTCGAGCTTGATGCCGTCGATGATCGTGTTGCCGGTGTAACCGGACTGGGAGTTGTCCTTGGCGTTGGTCGGCTGCCACTTCAGCACGAACTCCAGGGCGCCGTCGCCGTCCAGGTCGCCCACGGAGGCGTCGTTGGCCTCGTAGGTGTACGCGACGCCGTCCGGGGTGGTCCCGCCGGCGGGCGCGCTGATCGGCACGTCCTTGTAGCCGGTGCGGAGTTGGACCGCGTGCACCGAGTCGCCCTGTTCCACGCCGTTCACGATCGCGCGGACCGTGTAGTCGGCCTGGGCGGGGGCGCCGGAGTGGAAGTAGTTCGTCGAGCCAGTGATCGGGGCCGAGTTGACCAACGCGCCGGCCCGGTAGACGTTGAACGACACGTCGTTCGGGTCGGTGCCCAGCCAGCGCCAGCTGACCAGGTTGCCGCTGTCGACGTGGACGCTGGCCACGCCTCGGTCGAGGGCCTCGACCTGGCGGGCCGTGGCGGCCTCGGCGGGTGTGCCGGTGAACGTGGTGAGTCCGGCGGCGACGAGGGCCGCCGTCACAAGCGAGCGCAGGGCTCGGCGTCTGTGGTGCCTGTGCGGGTGCTGCACGTGACGAACCTCCAGAAAGGACGGACGGGTTCCGCACTCTCAGTCGCCGCCGTTCCCGGCCACGTTGCCGTATCTTTCGGCCAGTTCGGCCACGGTCCGGGCGATCCTTCCGCGCAGCTCGGCCTGTTCCAGCACCTCGATGTCGGCGCCCAGCCGCAGAAACTCACCGTGCGCGTGCTCGACCGACTCGATGGGCACTCCGACCGTGGTCCACCCGTCGTCCCCCGTACCCCTGTCGACCCGCACCGCCCGGGAGACGCAGCCAGGTCGAAGCCGTCCGGGCGCGTGAACTCCTCGTCCGAGGCGTCGAGTTCGAGACTCTGGTCGACGCGGTACGTACGCGGTCCGGGGACGGCGACGACGTACCGGCGGCCCGCCTTGAGGACGAGGCCGTACGCCTCCAGGCGGCGCTCCACATCGGTCTACGGGGCGAACGGGCCGACCAACTGGATCATGGAGTTCAGGCGGCCGGCGGTGTCCTGAGCGCCGATCGCTCTCAGGTCTTGCGGAACGCCCGCAGGCTGAACTCCGGGTCCGGGCGCGGCCGGTCCTGGTCGGGGAGGGCCGCCAGCCGTACCGCGTAGTCGTCGGCCAGCGGATCGCCGGGCGGGAGGGTGACGAACCAGCCGCGGCGCAGGTCGGCGACGGTGCGGCGCGGGCTGCGGCCCTGGCCGCGGCCCGGGAAGCGGGCATGTCCGGCGACGCGCAGACCGTGTTGGTCGGCGTACTTCTCGACGGCCGCCGCGGGGTCCATGGCCGGGGCACGGGGGCGCTGGGCCAGAACGGCGTCGATGTCGCTGCCCACGTTGTGGGAGGCCGCCTTGTCGACGGTGGTGACATAGACACCGCCGGGGCGGAGCACCCTGGCGCACTCGCCGACCACGGCCCGTACGTCTTCGGGGCCGCGCAGCAGATGCAGCAGCCACACGCTGGTCACGGCGTCGAACTCCCCGTCGCGGAACGGGAGTCGGCGGCCGTCACCGATCACGACGGAGCCGGGCAGCCGGGCGGCGGCCCGGCTCGCCATCGCGTACGTGAGGTCGACCCCCGTGACCCGTATCCCGTCCCGCTCGGCCGCGAACCGCCGGGTCACGATCCCGGTGCCGCAGGCGATGTCGAGCAGCCGGCGGGTGCCCTCGGGGACGAGGCCCAGTACGGCCCGGGCGGCGGCCTCGGCCCGGGGCTCGCCGCCGCGCAGGGCGTCGTAGTCGCCGGCCTCCTTGTCGTAGTCCAGCACCCGCCTCAGCTCGCTCCGTGGCCGGGCGCGAGCGCCTCCACCCTGCGGGCCAGCGCGAAGTCCTTCTCGGTGACGGCGTCGCCCGCGCTGTGCGTGCTGATGGTCAGCGAGACGGTGTCGTAGCCAAGGGTGAGGTCGGAGTGATGGCCCAGCTCCTCCTGCGTCTGGGCGATGTGCACGACCAGCGCGGTCGCCGCGAAGTGCGAGCCCAGCCGGTAGGAGCGGGCGATCCGATCCCCGTCCAGCGACCAGCCGGGCAGCTCCGCCAGCCGGGCCTCGATCTCGTTCTGCGACAAGGGTTCGACGGGCATGGCCCACTCCTTCCGAAACGTCCCCTCCGTGACGGGCGGTCCCTCCCAGCCTGCCACAGCCCGGCCGCCGGGTCCCTGGTCAGGCGGCCGGGCGACGGCCCGGGCGTACGCATTCGGCCGCACGAACAAGGATCGGGGTCGAACGCGTGCGGGTACGGGTACGGGTACGGGTACGGGTACGGGTACGGGTACGGGCGAGCGTCGGAGCCGTACGCGTTCGGCGGCGACCGGCGATCAGGCGCGTGCGCGACCGGCGCTCAGATCCGTACGCACTCCGCCGCGAAGTCGTCCGCCAGGACGGTGATCTCGGCGCGGCCCTCCGTCGCCGCCACCCACTCCTGGGGCAGGCCGTGGTCGCCGTAGAGGGCACCGAGGAGGTTGCCGCAGATGGAGCCGGTGGAGTCGCTGTCGCCGGAGTGGTTGACGGCGAGGAGCAAGGCCTCGGTGACGCTGTGAGTGGCGAGGGCGCAGTAGAGGCCCATGGCGAGGGCCTCCTCGGCGATCCAGCCGGCGCCGAGGGACTCGACCTTCTCGGCGGTGGGCGCGCCCTCGGCGGCCAGGTCGAGAGCGCGGGTCAGCGCCGTGGTGGTCTCCTCGTGGCCGGGGTGGCGGGCGAGCAGCCGCAGCGAGCGGAGCACGGCGCCCTCCAGGGACTCGTCGGCCACCAGGTACGCCACGATCGCGGCGAGGACTCCGGCCGCGTAGTAGCCGGTGGGGTGGCCGTGGGTCATCCGGGCAGACAGCACGGCCCGCTCGAACGCGGTCTCGGCCGGGACGCGGGCCAGCCCGAAGGGGGCCGAGCGCATGACCGTGCCGCAGCCCTTGGAGTCGGGGTTGATGGGCCCGGGCCGCCCCGGCGGGACGGCCGGTTCGGCGCGGTACGGCTGGGCGAGGCCGGACAGGCAGGCGTTGCCGGGGGCGCGGAGGGCGTACAGCCACCGCTGGGCGGCGAGGCCGGAGACGGCGCGCGGGTCGGGGCCGGACTTGCGCTGGGTGTCGAGCCAGCGGCCGTAGGCGCCCCGGACCAGGTCGGACCAGGTACCGTCGGCGCCCTTGAGCCGCTCGTGCTCGTGGGCCTGGTGGAGTCCCTCGACGGTGAAGAGGGTCATCTGGGTGTCGTCGCTGACCCGCCCCACGACCCCGTCGCCGTCCGGCACGAGCCCGGTCACGCCGCGGTCGCCGTGCGTGGACCGGATGTGCTGCAGCGAGGCGAACTCGATCGGATAGCCGAGCGCGTCCCCGACCGCGCCGCCCAGCAGGCACCCTCGCACCCGCGACCGGTAGACGGCCGTCGCCTCCCAGGACGGGTTCCACGGGTTGTACACGAGCCACTCCTCGATCGCCTCGGTTACGTTCTTCGCATGACCATTGTCCCGACCGGTTCCGCAGGCCGTCCCACCACCCCTTCCGACCAGGGCGTGGGCCCGCTGCTTCGGGCCTGGCGGGAGCAACGACGGGTCAGTCAGCTGGAGTTGGCGTTGCGCGCCGGTTCCTCGGCACGGCACGTCAGCTTCGTCGAGACGGGTCGCTCCCGCCCGAGCGAGGAAATGGTGCTACGGCTCGCCGAGCACCTGGACGTACCGGTACGGGAGCGCAACGCACTGCTCCTCGCGGCCGGTTACGCCCCGCGCTATCCGGAGACCCCGTTGGACGACCCGTCGATGGACGCCCTGCGTGAGGGCGTGGAACGGCTGATCCAGGGCTACGAGCCGTATCCGGCGCTGGTGATGAACGCGACGTACGACGTCATGGCCGCCAACCGGGGTATCTCCATGCTGCTGGACGGCGTTCCCGAGTCGCTTCTCGTGCCGCCGCTCAACGCGATGCGGCTGACCCTCCACCCCGAGGGCCTGGCGCCACGCATCCAGAACCTGCGCGCCTGGCGCGGACACCTGCTGGAGCAGATGGAACGCCAGATCGCGCTGCGCCGCTCGGAACCGCTGCGCGCGCTGTACGAGGAGGTGGCGGCGTACCCGCTGCCGCCGGGCACGCCTGACGACAAGCCCGGCGAGGAAGCCGGGGCGGAGGCGAGTGCCTACTTCGCGCTGCCGATGCGGATCGAGCACGAGGGCCGGGTGCTCTCCTTCATCTCCTCGGTCTCCACGTTCAACACCCCCATGGACGTGACCGTGGCCGAGCTGGCCATCGAGACGTTCCTCCCGGCCGACCCGGCGACGGTCAAGTACCTTCACGCGCTGCTGTCCTGACGTGTTTTCAGCGGACGGTCAGTTCTCCGTCGCGCGGAGGGCGACGTACTGCACCGCCGCGAACCCGGCCACGGTCAGCGCTTGGAGCAGTGTCCACACCGCGCCCGCCGTGCTCGGCGTCAGCCACAGCACCAGGGCGACGAGGCTGAGGACCGTCCAGGCGAGGTTGGCCTCGATCACGGCCCGTACGGGCAGCGTCGGAGGACGCTCCCGCGTAGCCGGCAGGGCGACGCCCGCCGCGTACACCGCAAGAAACACGCCAAGTGCGACGAGCAGTCCGGAGTCGACGCCGAGGAACCGGCCGAGAGGTCCGGCCGCGGTGAGGTAGGCGAGCCCGTTCGCCCCGGTCACCACGGCGTCCACGGCCAGGAAGCGGCGCAGCATGGTCCGGGGGTCCGTGGTCCGGGCGAGCACGGCGAGCTGGGTCGTGGACATGGCGAATCACTCTCCGTCGAGGGGGAAATCGGGAAAACCGGAGGGGGACCGGGAAGACGGCCGGAAGGTCGGCGGTCGAGCGCGGACCGCCGGGACCGGATCCCGGACCGGAGTGCGCCGGCCCGGAACCCGGTGACATCACCTTGCCGCGCCGGGCGTACGGCGGTCGATTACCTCCGAGGTCATGGCACCCCGTACCCTGTGCGGTTGTCATGGCGGCCGACCGCCGGAATCGACGCGTCGAACCGCCCGGGCAACCGGAATCCGGGGCGTCGCGTTCCGGCCGACCCTGTGAGATGTCCACCGGAACATGACAGACTGTTCGTGTATCTCGGCGCGTGGGGAGGCGTGGCGTGAGTGAGCGGCGGGCCGCGCCCACCGTGGGTCAGGTGGTGCTCGGAAGACGACTCCAGGAACTACGGGAGGCCTCCGGGCTCAGGCGTGAGGAGGCGGCACGCGTCCTGCGGGTCGCCCCGGCGACCGTGCGGCGCATGGAGACCGCCGACGTCGCGCTCAAGATCCCGTACGTCCAGGTCCTGCTGACGACGTACGGCGTCGCCGAGCACGACGTCGCCGCGTTCGTGACGCTGGCCGAGGAGGCGAACAAGCCGGGGTGGTGGCAGCGGTTCCACGATGTGCTGCCCGACTGGTTCAGCGTGTACGTCAGCCTCGAGGGCGCGGCGCATCTCATCCGGCAGTACGAGCCGCACTTCGTGCCGGGGATGTTGCAGACCGAGGAGTACGCGCGGGCCGTGATGGAGGCCGGGACCGTCGGCCAGACCGGTCCCGAGACGATCGAACGCCATGTGTCGCTGCGGATGGCCCGGCAGAAGCTCCTCACCCAGGAGAAGCCTCCGCATCTGTGGGTGATCATGGATGAGACGGTTCTCGTACGTCCGGTGAGCATCCGCTCCCAGGTGATGCGCGACCAGATCGACCGGCTGCTGGAGATCACCGAGAAGGACCACGTGATCCTCCAGGTCTGCGAGTTCGCCAGCGGGCCCCACCCGGGCACCTACGCCCCCTTCTCCCTCTTCCGCTTCGCCGAACCGGAACTCCCCGACATGGTCTACACCGAGTACCTCACCGGCGCCCTCTACCTCGACTCCCGCACCGAGGTCGCCCTCCACCTCGAAGTGCTCGACCACATGGCCGCGCACGCTGCTTCCGCGGAGCGGACACGAGAACTCCTGAAGCGCTACCGCGAGAAGTACTGAGCCCCG
Source organism: Streptomyces sp. NPDC057474 (assembly GCF_042802555.1). Taxonomy (NCBI): domain Bacteria; kingdom Bacillati; phylum Actinomycetota; class Actinomycetes; order Kitasatosporales; family Streptomycetaceae; genus Streptomyces; species Streptomyces sp. NPDC057474. The sequence goes on from NZ_JBHVDX010000138.1 coordinate 7,291, forward strand.
GCTGATCGCGGGTCACGGTACGACCCCGGCCTACACCGCTCCGCCCTTCGGCCCCTTCTCGTCGTCCACGATTTCCGCGTCGACCACGCCCTCCTCCTCGGTGGGACCGGGGCTCGGCTCGTCGGCCGAACCGCCGGAGGCCGCCGCCGCCGCGTACATGGCCTGGCCCATGCGTTGGCTGACGGTCGCCAGGTGTTCGGTGGCGGCGCGAAGGGCGGCGGTGTCCTCGGGGGTCTCCAGAAGGCGTTTCAGGTCGGTGATGGCGGCCTCGACCTCGGAGCGGCTGTCGGCGGGGACGCGTTCCTCGTTGTCACGGAGGAACCTCTCCGTCTGGTAGACGAGTTGCTCGGCGTGGTTGCGGGTCTCGGCGGCCTCGCGGCGCCGGCGGTCGTCGTCGGCGTACTGCTCGGCCTCCCGCATCATGCGGTCGATGTCGTCCTTGGGGAGGGCGGAACCACCGGTCACCGTCATCTTCTGTTCGCGACCGGTCGCCAGGTCCTTCGCCGACACGTGCATGATGCCGTTCGCGTCGATGTCGAAGGCCACCTCGACCTGCGGCACCCCGCGCGGCGCCGGAGGCAGGCCGGTCAGGTCGAAGACGCCGAGCTTCTTGTTGTACGCGGCGATCTCCCGTTCGCCCTGGTAGACCTGGATGCCGACCGAAGGCTGGTTGTCGACGGCGGTGGTGAAGATCTCCGAACGCCGGGTCGGGATCGTCGTGTTGCGTTCGATGAGCTTCGTCATGATGCCGCCCTTGGTCTCGATGCCCAGGGACAGCGGGGTGACGTCGAGCAGCAGGACGTCCTTCACGTCGCCGCGGATGACGCCCGCCTGGAGCGCGGCGCCCACGGCCACCACCTCGTCGGGGTTCACGCCCTTGTGCGGGTCCTTGCCGGTGAGGTCCTTCACCAGATCGGTGACGGCGGGCATCCGGGTCGAGCCGCCGACGAGGATGACGTGGTCGATCGCGGCGAGCTTCACCCCCGCGTCCTTGACTGCCTGATGGAAGGGCGTCCTGCAGCGGTCGAGCAAGTCGGCGGTCAGCTCCTGGAACTGAGCACGCGTCAGTTTCTCCTCCAGGTGGAGCGGGCCCTCGGCGGAGGCGGTGACGTACGGAAGGTTGATGGACGTCTCGGAGGCGCTGGACAGCTCGATCTTGGCCTTCTCGGCGCCCTCGCGCAGCCGTTGCAGCGCCATCTTGTCGTTGCCGAGGTTGATGCCGTACTGCCCCTGGAAGCGTTTGACGAGGTACTCGACGACCCGCTGGTCCCAGTCGTCGCCCCCGAGGCGCGTGTCACCGTTGGTGGCCTTCACCTCGATGACCCCGTCGCCGATCTCCAGGAGGGAGACGTCGAAGGTGCCGCCGCCGAGGTCGAAGACGAGGACGGTCTGCTCCTCGCCCCGGTCCAGGCCGTACGCGAGGGCCGCGGCCGTGGGCTCGTTGATGATCCGCAGGACCTTCAGGCCCGCGATCTCCCCGGCCTCCTTGGCCGCCTGCCGCTGGGCGTCGTCGAAGTACGCGGGCACGGTGATGACGGCGTCGGTGACGTCCTCCCCGAGATACGACTCGGCGTCCCGCTTCAGCTTCTGCAGAACGCGCGCGGACAGTTCCTGGGCCCGGTAGCGGGTGCCGTCCACGGAACCCTGCTCGGGAAACCGCCAACCGGCGTCACCCATATGGCGTTTGACGGAGCGCGCGGTACGTTCCACGTTCGTCACGGCCTGCCGCTTGGCGACCTCGCCGACCAAGACCTCGCCGTTCTTGGCGAACGCCACCACCGACGGTGTGGTCCGCTGCCCCTCCGCGTTGGCGACGACGGTGGGTTCGCCGCCCTCCAGTACGGCCACCACCGAGTTCGTCGTACCGAGATCGATCCCGACCGCACGCCCCATCGCCGTCCCCTTCCAGCAAGGTTCCGCCAGGTGTTCCCTACCTCCAGCACAAAACTTGAGTGCGCTCTTGTCAATGGGGCGTACGGCGGTCCGCGGCCGGCTCCGGAGCGTGCGCCGGTCCGTTCGGGAGCCGGAACACGGCGAAAGCCGGACCAGGGCCCTGGGGGCGCCTCGTCCGGCCTTCGGGGTCCGCGGGTCAGGCCAGCTCGGCCGTCAGCGTGATGGTCGTGCCGGTCAGGGCCTGGCTGACCGGGCAGTTCTTCTTGGCGCCCTCGGCCGCCTCCTGGAAGCCGGCCGCGTCCAGGCCGGGGACCTCGCCGCGGACGGTGAGGTGGATGCCGGTGATGCCCTCGCCGGGCTGGAAGGTCACGTCGGCCTTCGTCTCCAGGCGGGTGGGCGGGGTGCCCGCGCCGGTCAGGCCGTGCGAGAGCGCCATGGAGAAGCAGCTGGAGTGGGCGGCCGCGATCAGTTCCTCGGGGCTGGTCTTGCCGTTCGCCTGCTCCGCGCGCGACGGCCACGACACCGGCTGCGAACCGATGCCGGAGGAGTCGAAGGTGACGGTGCCGGTGCCCTTGAGGAGCTCGCCTTCCCAGACCGTGTGTGCGGTGCGCGTGGTTGCCACGATGAGTCCTTTCGATGGGGTCCCGTTGCCGGGTTCCGTCCCCCCATCCGATCACACTCCGGCGCGTCCGAGGCTCATCTCACCCTGAACACCGGCCCCCGCGCGGTGAACGGCAGACGAGCGCCTTGTCGAACGGCGACGCAGCGGGCGGCGAGGGCGAACCGGTCGGGCTGTTCGCGCACGCCCTGCGCCGCCGGGACGTGCCCGAAGCCGAGGTGGAGGGCGGCGTGGGCGGTGGCCCAGGCCCAGGCGTCGGGTGCGGCGAGCCGGTCGTGGTGCATGTGCACCATGCCCTCGCAGTCGACGCGGACGAGTCCGTCACGGGGCGCGAGAGCGCACTTCTCCTTGCGGCACGTGTCGCCGACACCGATGACGATCGCCCCCTTCGGCAGCTCGTGGTTGCCGATACGGCGGTCCAGGATCAGCGAGTAGAAGGCCTTCTGCCCATCCAGGGCGGCCGCGTTCAGCTCGTCCAGGAACAGGCAGTACGGCTCGTCGCGGGCGTTCACCTCCCGCAGGCAGAAGTCCCTGACCAGGGAGGACGAAGGCCGCGCTGGATGTGCGCCGTCCGGTACGAAGAGTGTGGACCGGTCGCTGCGCGTGCCGCAGCCGATCTTTTGTGGGTCGGGTGCCTATGCGTCTGCCGGGTTCTGTGCTTTGGCGGGTGCGGGCTGTTTCGTGGCTGGTCGCGCAGTTCCCCGCGCCCCTTCAGGGCGCTCCTGCCCAGCCAGAGGCACCTGGGGGCCGTCCGCTTCGCGCAACCAACGTCGTAGTACTCGATGGATGTGCTCCGCGCCGACCAGGTCCTCGTCCTCCTCCACCGGCTCGGACAGGGCCAGGGGGGACATGAGGAAGGGGCGGGACTGGCAGCCGCCCAGGCCGCCGTGGGAGCCGATCTGTTCCTCGAAGGCGAGGACTTCGTCGTCGGCGGGGTCGTACCAGGAGTTGACCATGATGTCGGCGGTGTGCGGGAAGCCGTGGGTGCGGCGTACGGCGTCGGCGGCGCCGGGTCCGAAGTCGGCGAGCGGGCCCGGGTGTTCGTCGCTCAGCTCACCGATCGGGACCTCCGCGCCGTGCGCGCCGAGCACGACACCGCCGTGCTCCTCGCTGCGGACGAGGACGAAGCCGATGCCGGGGTGGTTGGCGAGGGTGGAGAGCAGGGCCGGGTGGCGGGCGTCGATCTCCTCGCGGCTCATCCGGTGCGGCACGTCCGGGAAGGAGACGAGACCCAGGTTGCCGGAGGCGAGGACGACCGGCTCGGAGCGGCGCGTCGGCCGGTACTCCTCGACGCCCTCCTCGACGGGGATGCGCAGCGCGGCCCGGACCGCCGCCCGAGCCTCGGCGCCGCTGTGGGTGCGCTGGGCCCGGCGCGGTACGGGCAGGCCGCAGCCGGCGCGGACCAGGTTGCCGAGGGTGAGGCCGTAGCGGCCCAGGAAGGTCTCGCCGGGGCTCTGGCCGTGGTCGGAGAGCAGGACGATCCGGTAGGCGCGCGGGGCGTGTTCGGCGACCTGGGCGATCAACGCGAGGGAACGGTCGAGGCGTTCGAGGACCTTCGCGGCGTCCCGGCTGTGCGGGCCGGAGTGGTGGGCGACCTCGTCGTACGCCACCAGGTCCGCGTAGATCGCCGCGCGGCCCGCGAACATGTCCCCGATCACCGCGGAGACGACGACGTCGCGCTCGACGACGGTCGCGAAGGCGCGGATGAACGGGTAGAAGCCGCCGCGCTTGACGCGGGGCCGCTGCTCGGCGAACCGTGCGCGCGTGGACTGACCGATCTCCCGCAGGACGTCGGCGACGAAGGACATCGCGGTGCGGACGGCGTTGGCCGGGTCGGAGAAATAGGCGAAGTACCCGGCGCGGGAACGGTTCCGCCGCCCCCGGCGGGCCGCGATCGACAGGACGAGCGCGAGTTGCTCGGCGCCGCCGCTGAAGAGGTTGCCGCGGCTGGCGCCGTCGACGGTGAGCAGGCCGCCGTCGCCGGTGCGGTCGATGGCCCGGCGCTGGAGTTCGGCGGCGCTGGAGGGCCGGTTGCAGACCATCACCTCCCGGCTGTCCTTCTCGTACCAGCGGAAGGCCGGCACGTCGTGATTGGTGCCGTGCAGGATGCCGAGCTGGCTGGCGCCGGTCTGGCTGGACCAGTCGGTGCGCCACGGGGTGAGCCGGTGGGTGGGCCGGGGGTGGGTGGGCCGGGAGTGGGTGGTTGCGGCCGACGGCCGGCCGAGCCAAGTGGCCACGGTCGGCATGAGTCCCTTCTCCGTCGCCGCCTCCAGCACGTCGTGGCCGACGCCGTCGAGCTGGAGGAAGAGGGTGCCGGGTCCGGCGGGTCCCGGACGGCCCTCGGCGTGCCTGCGGCGGCGCTCGGCCAGCCGGTACAGACGGCGCCGGTACGCGTCGTCGTCCCGTACGGCGAGGGCACCGCCGGTGGCGGAGGCGACGGCGGACATCACCGCGGCGACCACCACGGCGGTCTCGGGTGCGGCCTCACCCTGGCCGGAGGGGCTGATCCGCAGGGCGAGGACGAGCAGCGAGCCGTTGAGGAAGAAGACGAGCAGGCCGAGGACGAGCGCCGGTACCAGCAACAGCGCCCGCACCAGCAGCGGCCACACGAGCGAGGAGAGCAGGCCGAACGCCCCGGCGCCGAAGGCCGCGGTGACGGCGATCTGCGTGCCGCTCTCGCCGGTCTCGGACTGCAGCCTGAAGTCGGGCAGCGCGCCCGCGAGCACCAGCATCGTCAGCGTGGAGACCGCCCACACGGCCAGCATCCGCCAGACCCCGCTCAGTACCCTTCGCCAACGACCTCCGCCCACGTTCGGCCACCTCGCGTCCTGTTCGTGGGCCCAGACTGTCACACGGGGTGGGGGCGCCGGGGTGGCGTTCCGGGGTGGCATGGGGGCAGGGACGGGGTACGGTCCGCGAACAGCTCTGGGCTTGCTGTCCGTTGCGGGCTGCGGGTCCGTCGTGGCTGGTCGCGCAGTTCCCCGCGTACCTTTCCTGGTGATCCGGCGTTTGGAAGGCGCGGCCCCCACCGCTCAGCGGCCGTCGTAGCCCGCTGTCGGCATGGACAGGCGGCGGTGGACGTGGGCCTTCATCTGAGCGTCGTACGCGGGTTCCGCGTGGCCTACGGTCTCGACGCGGATGCCGCGGCGGGCGCACTCGGCGGTGAAGTCGTCGACGGAGGCGAGGGCACGTTCGAGGACGCGGCGGCTGGGGGCGACGAAGAGGTCGACGAGGCCGGCGTCGACATCGGCCCACAGGGCGCAATGGTCGGGGCGCAGACCGCGTACGAGCAGCTCGCGCGTCACCACATAGCCGCGCTCAGCGGCCCAGCGTGCGCACATGGCGTGCTGGCTGCGGGAGTCGACCAGGAAGGGATCCGCCTCCAGCTCCTCCAACGGCGTCAGGCTCGCTATGGCCGCGACCCGCACCACGGCCCCGCGCCCCGCCGCCCCGCCGCGTCCACGAGCCGCGTCCTGGAACGTCACGCCGGAGCCGCCGCTCCTGTCTTCCTCGTCGCCCATGGTGTCCCCCTCACCTCCGGATCCCGGAGCCCCTCCGGCGGATCAAGCCGCGGACGCGGGGCCCGGCACGCCTGCCCACGGCATGATCCGCCGGACAGGCCCAGGCCGCAGACCCTACTCCAGCCCGTAGGCTCGGGGGAGTAGCGCGAAGGAGGCGAACGGAGTGCCGGTGGAGATCACCTGGTGGGGTCATGCGACCTGCACCGTGGAGGACTCGGGTACGAGGGTGCTGACCGACCCCCTGTTCGCGCGCCGGCTCGCGCATCTGCGAAGGCGCCGGGGTGCGCCACCCCCGGCGGAGGCGGCGGTCGCGGACGTCGCGCTGGTGTCGCATCTGCACGCCGACCATCTGCACGTTCCCTCGCTGGCCCGGCTCGCCCCGGGTACGCGGCTGGTGGTGCCGGAGGGCGCGTCGCGCCAGGTGCCGGGGCTGCGCAGGCTGGCGCATCTCCAGGTCTCCGAGGTGGCGGCCGGGGACGAGCTCAGGGTCGGTGACCTGGTCGTTCGTGCCGTGCCCGCCCGGCACGACGGACGGCGGCTGCCGGTCGGACCGCATCGTTCACCGGCGCTCGGCTTCGTCATCGAGGGCGACGCCCGGACGTACTTCGCCGGGGACACCGGGCTGTTCGAGTCGATGGCCAAGGAGGTCGGTCCGGTCGACGTGGCGCTGTTGCCGGTCGGCGGCTGGGGGCCGTACCTCGGCGAGGGCCATCTGGACGCGGGGCGCGCGGCGGAGGCGCTTGCGCTGCTCGCGCCCCGGAGCGCGGTGCCGGTGCACTACGGCACGTACTGGCCGATCGGCATGGACGCCGTGCGCCCCCATGAATTCCACGCCCCCGGCGAGGAGTTCGTACGCCTCGCCGCCGCATGTGCCCCCGAAGTGGCCGTGCACCGGCTGGGACACGGGGAAAGCGTACGACCGGGGGTGGCGCGATGAGACGCCGGCCGACAGAGTTCGCAGGGGTCACGGAGGAGGCCCGGTGATCGTCCTGGCCTCCGTGAGCACGCCATTGCCGTACGCGTCCACACAACAGGCGATCGGCTATCCGACGCTGTTCCTGCTGGTGCTGGTCGGGGCGCTGGTGCCGGTGGTGCCGACCGGGGCGCTGGTCAGTTCGGCGGCCGTGGTGGCGTTCCATCAGGCGGCGCCGTTCGCACTGCTGCTGGTTTTCGTGGTGGCGTCGGTCGCCGCGTTCCTCGGGGACATCGCGCTGTACTGGCTGGGGCGGCGCGGGATGGGCTCCAAGAACGGTTCGCGCTGGCTGGAGGCGATCCGCCGCCGGGCGCCGGAGGACCGGCTGGCGCAGGCGCAGGCGAAGCTGGACGACCACGGGGTGACCGTGCTGGTGCTGTCCCGGCTGATGCCGGCCGGGCGTATCCCGGTGATGCTGGCCTGTCTGCTGGCGGAGATGCCGTTGCGGCGGTTCGCGCGGGGGAATCTGCCGGCGTGCCTCGCGTGGGCCGTGACGTATCAGCTGATCGGCATCCTGGGGGGCTCGCTGTTCAAGGAGCCGTGGGAAGGGGTGCTGGCGGCGGTCGGGCTGACGCTGCTGCTCAGCGTGGTGCCGAGTGTGTGGCGCCGGGTGGTCCGCTGAGAACCGGTGCGAGCTCGGGGCTTGTTGCGCGTTGCGGGCTGCGGGCTGCGGGCTGCGGGCTGCGGGCTGCGGGCGCGTGGGGGACGAGCGCGGGTGCGCCCCGCCGCCCAGTCCAGCACTCGGGATCCGCCCACCCGGCAGGTCCCACAGGTTCTCTCGGGGCAGGCCCGCCGCCTTCCATGCCGTGCGTACGCGCGTGAGCGGTTCCAGGACCGGTTCCGCCGACAGGACGAACGTGGCCCAGTGCATGGGGGCCATGCGGTGGGCGCCCAGGTCCCGGAAGGCGCGGACCGCTTCCTCCGGGTCGCAGTGGACGTCGCTGAGCCACCAGCGGGGGTCGTAGGCGCCGATCGGCAGGAGGGCGAGGTCGATGCCGGGGTAGCGGCGGCCGATGAGGGGGAACCAGTGGCCGTAGCCGGTGTCGCCGGCGAAGTAGAGGCGCTTGCCGTCGGGTGCCGTGAGGGCCCAGCCGCCCCACAGCGAGCGGCATGTGTCGGTGACAGTGCGCTTGGACCAGTGGTGGGCCGGTACGAAGTCGAAGCGGACACCGTCGAGTTCGGCCGCCTCCCACCAGTCCAGCTCGGTGACCCGGCTGAACCGGCGCCGCCGGAACCAGCGGCCGAGTCCGGCGGGCACGAGTACCGGGGTGTCGCGCGGGAGTCTCGCCAGGGTGGGGGCGTCGAGGTGGTCGTAGTGGTTGTGGCTGATGACGACCGCGTCCACGCGGGGCAGCTCGTCCCGGCCGAGGCCGACGGGGGTGATCCGGGCCGGGGTGCCGAGGATCCGGCGGGACCAGACGGGGTCGGTGAGGACGGTGAGCCCGCCGATCCGCACCACCCAACTCGCGTGCCCCGCCCAGGAGACGGCGACGGTGCGCGTGTCCACCCGGGGCAACGGGCCGGGCTCGTACGGCAGTCGCGGGATGTCGGCGAGCCCGTCGGCTCCCGGCCGGACCGAGCCCTCGCGGGAACCGGGCGATGGCCTTCAGGCCGGGGAGGGGTGTGGTCAGCAGGTCGGCGAAGGGGCGAAGGACCGGGGCCGGCGGCGCCGCTCGTCGAGCGGGCGGGGCTCAGCGAGCGGCGGGGGTGCGAGCGGATGGGCGAAGGGTGACATGGACGCCGGATCGTCGGTGTCCTCAGTGGTCGTCGTGGAGGTGGTGGCCGACGTGGTGGCTGACCTGGTGGCTGACCTGGTGGCTGAGGTGGTCGACTCGGACTGCCGCGTCATCGAGGAGGGTCTCCAACTGTGGCGGGTTTTGCTTAGGGATCCATATGGATGCTGTGTAGCAGAGTCGGTGTGGATCTGCGGGTGATTCCGCCCAGCTTCCAGCGATGGTGTGGTGTTCATGCCGGTATGGGGATGGTGGGTGCGGTCGGGGTCGTAGGTTCCTCGGCATGGAGCTTCTTCGGTTGGCGGTGGCTGCGCGGCGGGTGGGTGTGCATCCGGGCACGCTGCGGCTGTGGGCGAACGAGGGCAGGGTTCCGGTGGTGTGGGTGGGGCGTGAACGGCGCTTCTCCAGCGAGGCGTTGGATGCTCTGACCGGCTGTCCGGATGCGGGCGGGCGGCGTGAGGCGTTGTATGTGCGGGTTTCGGGCAGCAGCGGGCAGGAGTCGTCGCTGGCCGCGCAGGAAGCCGAGCTGCGCGCATCGGCTTCGGGGGTGGTGGTCGCGGTCTTCAAGGACCGTGCTTCGGGGCTGCGGGAGTCACGGCCGGGGCTTGACCGGTTGCTGAAGCGGGCCGCGAAGGGGGAGTTCACCCATGTGCGGGTCACGCACGGCGACCGGCTGGCCCGCTTCGGTGCGGGCTGGCTGATCCAGGTGCTGGCTCACCACCGCGTCACGGTCGAGGTGTTGCATGCCAAGGGAGCGGCCGGGGGGAGGGAGGAGTTGCTGGACGATTTCATGTCGCTGGTGGCCACCTTCGCCGGCCGTATGTACGGGATGCGCTCGCGTGAGGCGCGCCGGAGGCTTCTGGCCGAAGCCGGGGGCCGCGTGCAGCATCCTGCCCCCGGAGCCGGGGTTGCGGGTGAAGTGCGTGGCTAGGTTGATGGCGACGGCGACGTGCACGGCGTTCTCGGGGGTGCTGGAGGCTACGGGTGAGCGGGTCGGTCAGCGGGTCCTGCTGGAACGGGTGGGGTTTCTGGCGGAGTTGAGCCGCGAGCTGACGGGTGCTCTGGTGGCCGCGCGGTGGGATGAGGAGTCCCTGGACGTGCTGGCCGCTGGGGTGGACGGGCAGGGTGAGGCACTGCCGTCCAAGGGCTGGATGGCCATGCGCCGCCTGAACTGGCCGCAGGACGTGCCGTCCCCGGCGGGGGTGTATGTCTCGGACCGGGTGCGCCGGGGCGTGGAGGAGTACGCGGCGCGCACCCTGCGCCTGGCCCTGCACCGCCGCAGCATCGTGGCAGCGGTGCTGGCCACCTGGCCCGCCGATCCTTGGCGGCGCACCGAGGCGGAGTGGACCGCACTGCGCAAGCTGCTGCCCGCCGGGGTGAGCGGCGCCGAAATCCGCAACCGCACCCGCCAGATCCGCGCCTACGCGACCGGGCACGGGCGCCTGCCCGCCGGGTTGTGTGTACTGGAGGGGCCGCCGCAGGTCGCCCCCCAGGTGCTCCTTGCTGCGATGGACCGCCAGCAGGTCACCCTTCATCGGGTGGATGCGGCCACCGCCCGGCTGCGGGTCAAGCTCCCCCTGCACGCCGCCCCCGCCACGGGGCGGGACTGGGCCTGGCACGTGATCGACATCCGGCTGCCCGGCACGATCGCGCCGGATGCGGTGCTGCACACTCCGACCCTGCGCCCCACCCCGGCGGGGAGGATCGCCGTCGACCTGCCCCACTCCCGGCCCGTGACGGCCACCAAAGCGAGCGGGCACACCGTGGCGCTCGGCTTCGACTGGGGCGTCAACACGCTGCTCACCGGCACGCTCGGCCGCCTGACCGGCCCCGGCCAGGCCAGGCGGGTGGTCACCGACGGGCGGCCCCTGGTCTTCGACGCCACCACCATCAGCGCCGCCCTGCACCGGCTGCGCGGCCACCGCGAACACCTCGCCGCCAAACGCGACCACTACCGAGCCCTGGCCGAGGGGCTCGGCTCCCCGCACCGGGCCTGGGCCGGACACCTCGACCGGGTACGGGTGCTGGAGGCCGAGCACGCGCGGGTGTGCGCGCGGATCAGGCACCTGAACGCCGCGCTGGCCCGGGCGGCGGCCCGCTGGGCTGTTGACCAGGCCGTAGCACTCGGCGCGTCCGTCATCTACCTCGAAGACCTCGCCACCCTGGAAGCCCGCGGCCACCGCAAGGGCAACGCCCGCCTGTCCGGGCAGGTCCGCGGCACCCTCGCCGAGACGATCCGGCACCTGGCAGCGAAGGCGGGGATCGCGGTCGTCACCGTCCCGGCCCGGGGCACCTCCAAACTCTGCCCCGGCTGCCTGAACACCCTCACCCACCATCCCGCCCCCGACCGGCTGTCCGAACGCGGCTGGAAGTGGGCCCACTGCACCGGCTGCGGCCTGTCCATGGACCGCGACCACGCCGCCGCCCGCCGGATCGTCTCCCGCGGCCTCCTCGCCCAGACCCACACCACCACCGAACGCACCACCGGCACCCGGACCATCCGCACCACCATCGACGCCACCGTCGCCCTGGTGCGCCGCCCGAAGAAGACCACCCGCCGCCTGCGCCGCCAACGCCACACCGAGACGGCCCCGCCCCGCCCCGCCGGGCCGAAGACCACCAAGGGCAAGAGGCACCCCACCCCCACCAGGCCCGCCGGCCCTCATGCCCGACGTACTCGGCCAGCCGCCGAACAGGCCCCGGGCCACCAGACTTCCCGCCGTACGCCCGATGCGCGTACGGTCCCCGCCACCACCCCCACCGGGGTGGTCCAGCGTCCGGCGGGGCATGACACCCAGACACCAGCCGCCACCTCCGGGCCGGTGCCAGGTCATGGAGTACCCGCACCCCACCGAACCGGGCAAGACCCTCTCCCCTCCGGCCGGGTGCGGCTCTCACGCAGAACCTGTCGACGGCGCACCCGCGCCGCCCAGCGGACCGGCTTCCACCACCTGCACACCACCGAAGTCCACCCCCTCACCCCGAGGTTCGGACCACCCGGCGGCAACCGCAGACGGCCACGCCGCGCCCGAAAAGCCTGGAAACCACAGGCACACACAGAGTTCTAGAGACGCTCCCGTCACTGAGCCTCGTCACGAAGGATCGTCGTCGCAGAAGATCGCGGAAGGTCACGGAAGGTCGCTGAAGATCGCTGGAGGTCGCTGAAGGTCGCTGAAGGTCGCTGAAGGGCCCTGGAATCCGCCCTCCAAGGGTCGTCGTCGCTGAGGGCCCCCGAAGGCCGGCCGAGTTCTCGGCCCGGAGCGCCCTCGTCATCGAAGATTCTCGAAAGCCGCTCCGAAAAATGTCAACGCGCGTTCCACATGCGGTAGTTCCAGGGGGTCCGGCGCGTCGAGGACCTGCGCGCGCTCCGCGTCGGTGGAGCCGAGGAATCGATCGGTGGACAGCCGCACGCGCAACTCCCCGAGGTCGTCCCCGAACCGGTGGCCGCCGGGCGCGGGCATCCCGAGCCGGGCGCTGAGGAAATCCTCCGCCTCCTGGGCGTCACCGACGCCGTGCGCGGCGAGGGACGAGCGCAGCGGGGCGAGGTCGGCATACAGGTGCCGTCCGGCGCGCGGCGGCAGGGCGAGCGCCCCGGCGGCCACCACGGCCCGGTGCGCGGCGGCGGCGACCCGCGCGTGCAGACGTACGGCGGCGGCGAGCCGTTCGGTGACGGGGGCGGGCTCGTCGAGGGCGTACGCGGCGGCCGCGGCGACCGGCGTGGCGACCCGGGCGCCCAGCGCGGTGAGCACGTCGAGGACCCGGTCGCGCAGGCCCGCGCCTTCCTTGTCGGCCGGGAACCGGGCGACGGCGGCCGGCCAGCCCGGCGGCAGGAAGGGCCCGGCGAGGTCGGTGACCACGGTGACCCGGTCGGGCAGCATCTCGGCGGGGCTGAGCAGGACGGTGTCGTGCGGATCGTGCACGGTGTCGCGCCAGGTCTCGTCGCTGACCAGGTGCAGCCCCTCCCCCATGGCCGCCTCCATGGTTTCGTGCACCAGTTCGGGCGGGGCCACGGTGGCGGTCGGGTCGTCGGCGACGCACAGCACGAGCAGCCGGGGGTCACCGCCTTCGGCCCGGATCCGGCGCACGGTCTCCAGCAGTGCGTACGGGTCCGGCACGCCCCCGCACTCCGCGGGCGTGGCCACATGGAAGACGGATCTGCCCAACGCCCGTGCCTGCGGCTCCCACCACGCGGCACACGGCCGTGGGAGCAGGACATCGCCGCCGATCGCGGCGGTCAGCGCGAGGAGCAGGGCGGGGGCGCCGGGGGCGGCGACGGCCCTGCCCCGTTCGGTGGGCAGTCCGCGCCGGTCCCAGTAGCCGCAGGCGGCGTCCAGGAGGACGGGATCGCCACCGGGCGGTACGGCGTGGGGATGGCCCGCGGCGGCGGAGAGCACGGAGGCCAGTTCGGGCAGCACGGGCAGTCCCTGGGCGGGAAGGGGCGGGCCGTAGCGGACTGGACCGTGCCCTTCCGGATCCGTCCCCCGCATGTGTGCCTCCGCGCAGTCGTGGTGCGTTGTTCGGCGCTTCGCGCTCCGGAATCGCTCCGGGATGTCGATGGTGCTCCGTCGTGCCGCGAGTGTGCGCCGTTGTGCCACGGAAGGCGTCGTACGCCCCCTCGGCCTGTCAGTACCCGCGCTCACGCGCCCCAAGGGCACCCGGGCGGGTTGCGCCGGTCACAGCGGCGACGTGTCCGGCGGGCCGTTCGCGACTCCGGCCCGCCGAGGGTCCGGCTGACCAGGGTGTGCGGCTGTTCGCGGGTTCGGCCGACTGAGGGCCCGGCCGACAGCGGGGCCGACCCGTCACGACGTCCACCGGTCCCGGCGGCGCAGTCGGTGGACGGCCGCGCCGAGCGCTGCCGCGATGAGGAGGCCGCCGGCGACCATGGCCGGGACGGAGTCGGTGAAGCTACCGCCGCCGCCCGCGTGGACGCCGCGCTGAACCGGAGCGGTGGGGTGGGTGGCGTGGTGGGTGGGCCGGTGTGTGGGCTGGTGGGTCGGTTGATGCGTCGGCTGGTGTGTGGGGTGGTGTGTCGGCTGGTGTGTGGGGCCGTGCTGGTCGCCGCCGAGGGCGACGTCGAAGGCGGCGCTCCACAGTTTGCCCTCGCCGCCGGGGGCCGCCGGGCACAGGCCGTCGACGCCCCACTCGGTGAAGGAGTTCACCGCGTCGGCGCCGGTCTCGAAGTCCGCGGCGGGCGCGATCTTGGCGGTGCCCTGGTAGGAGGGGCCGCCCGCGGAGTCGTCGTTGCCGGGGAGGCGCTGCAGCTTGACGGTGCCCTGTTCGAAGGCCTGTGAGCTGGCGTCGATGGTCTCGGGGGCGGCACCACCGGTCGGATCGCAGGAGACGGAGAACGTGAGCGTGCCGCCCGGTTCGACGGAGTGCGGGTTCACCTCGGCCGCCGGTTCCGCGTACGCGGGCGGGGCGCCGGCGCCCAGGACGGCACCGATCAGGGCGGTGGCGGACAGGACACGGGCTCTGCGGCGCATGGGCGGGGCTCCTTCGGCCGGCTCCGGCGGGCGGGGCACGACCGCCGTGCCCCGCGTCCATCAGAGCGCCGAGCCCGGCGGGGCGCGCGCCGCCGGGCACCATTCGCGGGACGCGGGGCCGCCGAGTGGGTGACCTTGCCCTTGGCTGGGTTGTGTCGTTGCACTTCGCCGGAGTCGGCCGATGGGCGCCATCGGGGTGCCGGGTCCGTTGCCGGGTGCCGGGTCCGTTGCCGGGTTGCCAGATCCTTGCCGAGTGCCGGGTCCGTTGCCGGGTGCCGGGTCCGTTGCCGGGTTGCCAGATCCGTTGCCGGGTGCCGGATCCGTTGCCGGGTGCCGGTGCCGGTGCCGGTGCCGGTGCCGGTGCCGGGTCCGTTGCCGGGTTGCCAGATCCGTTGCCGAGTGCCGGATCCGTTGCCGGGTGCCGGTCCGTGGCCGGGTGCCGGATCCGTGGCCGGGTGCCGGATCCGTGGCCGGGTGCCGGTCCGTCGTGGCTGGTCGCGCCCGCGCGGCGGAGCCGCAGACAGAGACAGCCCCGCGCCCCTGAAAACAACCAGCGGTCTCAGCTGGAAAGGGAGACCAATTCCTTCTCCAAGCCCCTGCCCCTCTTCTCCACCACCGCCGACGCGACGTCCGACAGCTTGCGGTTGGTGCCCTGGGAGATGCGGCGGAGGACGGTGAACGCGGTGTCGGCGTCGCAGCCGAGGACGTGCATGACCATGCCGCAGGCCTGGTCGACGACGGGGCGGGAGCGCAGGGCGGCCCCGAGTTGGTCGAGTTCGGTGAGGGCGGCCCGGTAGGAACGATCGCGGACGATGCAGGTCGCGGCGAGGTCGCCGAGGGCGCGGGCGGGGCCGTGCGGGGCGTCCTCCAGGACGTGGGGGCGGAAGCTGTAGAGGCTGAGGGTCACGGTGAGGCCGGCGCGCCTGAAGGGGAGCGTGACGCTGGAACGCACGCCCGCGTCGAGGGCCACGGCCCGGTACGCCGGCCAGCGTTCCTCCCGCAGCAGATCGGCGGAGTCGACGGGCTCACCGCGCTCCAGCGCGGCCGGGATCGGCCCGTCGCCCGAGCGCAGCTGGACCGCGACGAGTCCGGCGAGGTCGGGGTGGGTGACCGCGGCGGGCCGCTCGGTGCCGCAGTCGGAGACCATGCCGCTGGCGCCGCAGCAGTCGCTGGTGCAACGGGCGGCCTGTTCGACGAGTTCGGAGAGCCTCCTGCCCGGATGTGCGGATTCCGCTGACTCCCGGCCCACACGGCCGAGGTGTTCGCTTTCCGGCATGATGCACGCCTCCTCTTCCGGTCGCCTTCCCGCTCACCTGCGCGGAAAACGAATCTTCCGCTTTCGATCCCGCCGCCCCCTCGACACCTCCCAGGCGTTACGTTCGTCGCATGACGCAGACGGACGAATTCGGTGAGGAACTCGCGGACTTCGTACGCCGTGTCGCTGAGCTCAAGGCGGCCCGCTCGGTGCCGACCGGTGATCTGCCGACGGTCCTGGACGCGGCGATCTTCGAACTCGACCATGTGGCCGACCAGTTGTGGCCCTGGTACGAGCGGCTCACCACGTCGGGGCCGGTCGGTGGTGCCCCGTCCGCAGCGCAGGAACACCAGTTGCTGAAGGCCGTCTTCCAAAGCCTGCCGCTGCCCGTGCTGTTGCTGGACCGCGAGGCGGTGGTGCGACGCCTCAACCGGGCCGCGACCGCCTTCACCGGCGTACGGTCCGGCTATGCGACGGGCCGTCCGCTCAGTGGGTTCCTCGCCCACGCCGACCGGGGCGCGTTCCGCTCCCAGGCGGCGGCCGTGGCCCGCGGCGAGGGCGACCGCAGCCTCAACGTCCACCTCCAGCAGCGCCCCTCGATTCCGGTACGCGCCACGCTCACCGCGCTGCGCCCCGGCAGCGAGCCGCGCAACACCGTCCTCGTCGCCCTGCAGCCCGCGGGGCACCGGATGCCCACCGTCGAGCCCCTCCGCCCGCTGCCCAACCTCACCGAGACCACCCGACACGCGGCCCTGATGGATCTCGTGGACGCCATGACCACGGCTTTGCTCACCGCCCCCGCCGGCGCGGCCCTCGACCGGGCGGCCCACGTCCTGCACGGCCGCTTCGCCGACTGGGTGGTCGCCGACACGGCGACCCCCGGCCTCACGCGTACGACGGTCCTGGGTCCCTCCGAGGAGGAGGCGAAGCTCCTGGAGGCCCAGGACCCCGCAACCTGCCCCCTCGTGGTCACGGCCGCCCGAGGCGGCTCCCCCGCCCTCCAGATCCGCCCCGCCGACCCCGGCGCCTTCGGCCACGACAACTCCGGCGCCCCGGTCCTCGTAAGAGCGAACGTGACGTCCCTGCTGACCGTGCCCCTGGCACCCCTGGGCGGCCCCGTCGGGGGCGTCCTGACCCTCTTCCGCTCAGGAGCCCGCCTGGCCTTCTCCATGGCAGAGGCCCAGGCGATGGACACCATGTCCCGCCATATAGCGCTGGCCATGCGAAGCCCTGCCTAGGGGCGCGGGGCCGTGTCCATGTGCGGCTCCGCCGCGTGGGCGCGACCAGCCACGACGAACCCACGGCACGACTCGATCCCCGCACCCGACGGCGCTAGGCGACATCCCGCATCACCTGATCACGCAACCGGTCACAGCACCGACTGATCAGCCGCGACACATGCATCTGAGAGATCCCCAGTTGCTCCGCGATCCGGCTCTGCGTCATGTCCCCGAAGAACCGCATGTACAGAATCGCCCGCTCCCGCTCCGGCAACGCGGCCAGCCGAGGCTTCACGGCTTCCCTGTCCACCACCGTGTCCAGCGCGGGATCGGCGGATCCCAGCGCGTCGCTCAGCGAGTACCCGTCCTCGCTCCCCGGCAGCTCCGCGTCCAGCGACAGCGCCGTGAAGCTCTCCAGGGCTTCGAGCCCGACCAGGACGTCCTCCTCGCTCATGCTCGCGTGTGCCGCGATCTCCGCGACGGTGGGCCGCCGCCCGGAAATCGTCTGGGACAGGTCCTGACTGGCGAACCGCACGCGGTTGCGCAGGTCCTGGACCCGGCGCGGCACGTGCAGGGTCCACATGTGATCCCGGAAGTGCCGCTTGATCTCACCGGTGACGGTGGGTACCGCATAGCTCTCGAAGGCGTTTCCGAGCTCGGGGTCGTAGCGGTCGACGGCCTTGACCAGGCCGAGCGACGCCACCTGACGGAGGTCCTCGTAGCTCTCCCCGCGGCTCCGGAACCGTCCCGCGAGCCGTTCGGCCATGGGGAGCCACGCTTCGATGATCTGGTCACGCAGAGTGTCGCGCTGCTGACCGGGGGGAAGCGCGGCCAGCTTGCGGAAGGCCTCCGCGGTGTCGGGGGCGTCGTCGTGCGGGTGGTGCTTCGCCTGAGTACGCATAGTGCGTCGCAACTCCCTGGATGGTGCTCTGGGATGGACGGTCACCGTGGGGGCGCGGACGTGTACAGGATCAGACACACCCGTGATGGAAGGTCGCCTCTTCCACGGACGTGCCTCCTGTCCGAAGCACTGTTATGCGCCTGCCCCGGATCATGCACGGCAAACACATTCGGGGTTTTCCCTCTCCCCCGTGGGTGACTCGCTCGGGAGATCACACCCCGGGAGGTCCAGTATGAGCACCACGGTCGCCGATCACATCTTGCGGAGGCTGCGCGAATGGGGAGTCGAACAGGTATTCGGCTACCCGGGCGACGGCATCAACGGTCTGCTCGCGGCCTGGGGACGCGCCGAGGACCAGCCACGGTTCATCCAGTCGCGGCACGAGGAGATGTCCGCGTTCCAGGCGGTCGGCTACGCGAAGTTCTCCGGTCGGCTCGGAGTGTGCGCGGCGACCTCGGGCCCCGGCGCGATCCACCTGCTCAACGGCCTGTACGACGCCAAGCTGGACCATGTGCCGGTGCTCGCGATCGTCGGCCAGACGCACCGCAGCGCGATGGGCGGCTCCTACCAGCAGGAGGTCGACCTGCACACCCTGTTCAAGGACGTGGCCTCGGACTTCGTCGAGACGGTGACCGTGCCCGAGCAGCTGCCGAACGTCCTCGACCGGGCGATCCGCACCGCGTACGCCCGCCGGGCGCCGACGGCCGTCATCATCCCCGGTGATGTGCAGGAGCTGGAGTACTCGGCGCCGACCCACGAGTTCAAGATGGTCCCCTCCAGCCTGGGCGGCAGCGCCTGGACAACGGTGCCCTCGACGGAGTCCGTCGAGCGGGCCGCCGAGATCCTGAACGCCGGGGACAAGGTCGCGATCCTCATCGGGCAGGGCGCCGCCGGGGCCCGCGCCGAGGTGGCGCGGATCGCCGAGCTGCTGGGCGCGGGCGTCGCCAAGGCGCTCCTCGGCAAGGACGCGCTGAGCGACGAACTGCCGTACGTCACCGGCTCGATCGGCCTGCTGGGCACCCGCCCCTCGTACGAGCTGATGCGCGACTGCGACACGCTGCTGACCATCGGCTCGTCCTTCCCGTACTCGCAGTTCCTGCCGGAGTTCGGCAAGGCGCGGGCCGTGCAGATCGACATCGACCCGCACATGGTCGGGATGCGCTACCCGTACGAGGTGAACCTCATCGGGGACGCGAAGGCCACGCTCGAGCGGCTGATCCCGCTGATCGACCCGGAACGGGGCCGCGACTGGTTCGACGAGGTGTGCGCGGGCGTGGCGCGCTGGCGCGAGGTGACGGCGCGCCGGGCGGAGCTGTCGGCCGACCCGATCAACCCGGAGCTCGTGGCCCACGCCCTCGATCCGCTGCTGCCGGACAACGCGATCATCTCCTCCGACTCCGGTTCGGCGGCGAACTGGTACGCCCGGCACATCACCATGCGGGACGGCATGCGAGGGTCCCTGTCGGGCACGCTGGCGACGATGGGCTGCGGGGTGCCGTACGCGATCGGCGCGAAGTTCGCGCACCCGGACCGGCCGGCGATCGCCCTGGTCGGGGACGGCGCGATGCAGATGAACGGCATGGCGGAGCTGATCACGGCGGCCAAGTACAAGGACCGCTGGGAGGATCCGCGGCTGGTGGTGGCCGTCTGGAACAACCACGACCTGAACCAGGTGACATGGGAGCTGCGGGCGATGGGCGGCGAGCCGTCCTTCCTGCCCTCGCAGGAGCTGCCGGACGTCCAGTACGCGGCCTTCGCCCGCTCCCTGGGGCTGACCGGCATCCGGGTGGAGAAGCCCGAGGACGTGGAGGCGGGCTGGCGCGCGGCCCTGGCCGCCGACGGTCCGGCGGTCGTCGAGTTTCTCACCGATCCGGCCGTGCCGCCGATCCCGCCGCACGCCACCTGGGAACAGATGGAGGCCACGGCCGCCTCGGTCCTCAAGGGCGACGCCGACCGGGCGTCCATGGTCAAGCAGGGCTTCAAGGCGAAGGTGCAGGAGTTCCTGCCGGGCAACCGGGAGAAGGGCAAGCGGGAGAAGGGCAAGGGCGGGAAGTAGGCGGAGGCGACAGCGAGCCGACGCCCGGTGTCCCTGGACAC
>NZ_JBHVDX010000139.1:0-26789 GCF_042802555.1 Streptomyces sp. NPDC057474
CCACAACCGGGTCTTGAAGGCCGACGTCACGCGAGCCCCCGAATTAACCAACAGCGTCCCCCTTCGGCGCCGGGGGCCTGGTCATGCCCGGGGCCGGCCGCCGCTCACGCCGACGCCGAGCGGTACTTCCGCACGGACAGGGTCCGGAATATGACGATGATGAGGACCGACCAGATCAGCGAGGCCCACACGGGGTGCTGCATGGGCCAGGCGTCCGACGGCGACACCCCCGGGTTGCCGAACAGCTCACGGCAGGCCTGGACGGTGGCGCTGAACGGGTTCCAGTCGGCGACATGCTGCAGCCAGGGCGTCATCCGGCTGGAGTCCACGAACGCGTTCGAGATGAACGTGACCGGGAAAAGCCAGATCAGCCCGCCGGAGGTGGCCGCCTCAGGGGTGCGCACCGAGAGGCCGATGAGTGCGCCGACCCAGGTGAACGCGTACCCGAGCAGGAGCAGCAGGCCGAATGCGCCGAGCACCTCGCCGATGCTGGTGTGGGTGCGCCAGCCGACGAGCAGGGCGACGACGGCCAGCACGGCCAGGGTGAGCGCCGTCTGGACGAGGTCCGCGAGCGTCCGTCCGGTGAGCACGGCCCCGCGGGCCATGGGCAGCGAGCGGAAGCGGTCGATGAGCCCCTTGTGCATGTCGTCGGCGATGCCCGCTCCGGCGCCGGCGGTGGCGAAGGTCACGGTCTGCGCGAAAATGCCGGCCATCAGGAACTCGCGGTAGACGGCGGGATCCGTGGTGCCGCCGACATTCATGGAGCCGCCGAAGACATAGCTGAACAGCACCACGAACATGACAGGTTGAATGAGCCCGAAAATTACCATTTCTGGAATTCGGGACATTCGAATCAAATTTCTCTTGGCGACGACCAGCGAGTCCCGAACGGACTGGGTGATCGGATTGCCGGGCGGCACGACCCGCACAGCGCCCTTGACGATACTCATTTCGCGGCCTCCTTCCCGCGGCCCCGCCCCTTGGCGTCGGCGGCCTCGCCGCGCTCCTCGGCCTCGTCCTTCACCTCGGCGAGGTGCCCCGTCAGGGAGAGGAACACGTCGTCCAGGGTGGGGCGGCGCAGGCCGATGTCGTCGATCTCGATGCCGCGGGTGTCCAGTTCGCGGATGACCTCGGCCAGGAGCTTGGCACCGCCGGTCACGGGCACGGTGAGCATGCGGGTGTGCTCCTCGACGGTGGTCTCACCCTTGCCGAAGCCGGTCAGCACCTGGACGGCCTCCTGGATGCGCTCGCGCTCGTGCACGACGACCTCGACGCGCTCGCCGCCGGTGCGGGCCTTGAGCTGGTCGGAGGTGCCGCGGGCGATGACGCGGCCGTGGTCGACCACGGCGATGTCGTGCGCGAGATGGTCGGCCTCTTCGAGGTACTGGGTGGTGAGCAGCAGGGTCGTGCCGCCGGAGACCAGCTGTTTGATGACTTCCCACAGCTGCTGGCGGTTGCGCGGGTCGAGTCCGGTGGTCGGCTCGTCCATGAACATCACCGGCGGCGACACCACCAGCGCGGCCGCCAGGTCGAGTCGGCGGCGCATACCGCCGGAGTACGTCTTGGCGGGCCGGTCGGCGGCGTCGGCGAGGTGGAACTGCTCCAGCAGCTCACCCGCGCGCACCTTCGCGTCCTTGGCCCGCATCTGGTAGAGCTGGCCGACCATCTGCAGGTTCTCGCGGCCCGTCAGATACTCGTCGACCGCGGCGAACTGGCCGGAGAGGCCGACCGAGCGCCGTACGGCGTCGGGGTCCTTCAACACGTCGATGCCGGCCACGACGGCCCGGCCGCTGTCGGGCCGCAGCAGGGTGGTGAGGCATCGGACGGTGGTCGTCTTGCCCGCGCCGTTCGGCCCGAGCAGACCCAGGACGGTGCCCTCGGGGACATCGAGGTCGACGCCGTCGAGGGCTCTTACGTCACCGAAGGTCTTCACCAGGCCTTCGGCATGGATGGCGCCTGGCATGTGATTTCTCCACGTCTTTGGGGTTCCTTCGCAAAGCCTGAATTTGTACGTTTTGTTCTGCCCGATGGGTGGCGTGGGCCACACCGCCGGGCGAGCACGAGACACACCATAACGCGATGTATCGCGTCTCTCAATGGACTTGCCCGAACGAGTGACAACGAGGGGTGAGGGGGACCGGCCTCAGTCGATGACGGTGTAACCCGCCTCGCGGAGGGCGTGATTGACCTCGGCGCAGTGCGTCGGACCCCTCGTCTCCAGGTGCAGCTCGACCTCCACCTCCGTGAGCCCGAGCCGGGGGTCGGTCCGTACATGGCTCACGTCGAGGACATTAGCGTCGACCACTGACAACACCCCCAACAGCGTCGCGAGGGCGCCCGGACGGTCGGTCAGGCGGAGGCGTACCTGCAGGTAGCGGCCACCGGCAGCCATGCCGTGCCGCAGGATGCGCTGCATCAGCAGCGGGTCGACGTTGCCGCCGGAGAGCACCGCGACGACCGGGCCCTCGAAGGACTTCGGGTCGCGCAACAGGGCCGCGACGGGGCTGGCGCCGGCCGGCTCGACGACCAGCTTGGCCCGCTCCAGGCAGAGCAGCAGGGCGCTGGAGAGGTTGTACTCCGAGACCGTGCGGACCTCGTCCACCAGCTCGGCGACGATCCCGAACGGCACGTCGCCGGGCCGTCCGACCTTGATGCCGTCGGCCATCGTCGCCGGGTTCGCCACCGCCACGGGCAGCCCGGCGGCCAGCGACGGCGGGTACGCGGCCGCGCCCTCCGCCTGGACGCCGATGACGCGCACATCCGGCCGCAGCGACTTCACCGCGACCGCGATGCCCGCCGCGAGGCCGCCGCCGCCGATCCCGACGACGATCGTGCGCACCTCGGGGCACTGGTCCAGGATCTCCAGGCCGACCGTGCCCTGACCTGCGATGACGTCATGATGGTCGAACGGGTGGATGAACACCGCGCCCGTCTCGGCCGCGTACTCCTGGGCGGCGGTCAGCGTCTCGTCGACCACCGTGCCGTGCAGGCGCACCTCGGCGCCGTACTCCTCGGTCGCGCTGATCTTCGGCAGCGGGGCGCCCTTCGGCATGAAGACCGTGGAGCGCACCCCGAGCAGCGAGGAGGCGAGGGCGACGCCCTGGGCATGGTTCCCGGCGCTCGCGGCCACGACGCCGGCGGCGCGCTCCTCGGGCAGCAGACCCGCTATACGGACGTACGCGCCGCGCAGCTTGAACGAACCCGTCCGCTGGAGGTTCTCGCACTTGAGGTGCACCGGCGCGCCGACGAGCTGCGACAGATGCCTGCTGCCCTCCATGGCGGTGACACGTGAAATGCCCGTAAGCATCTTCTGCGCGCCTCGCACATCGTCGAGCGTCACCCGTGGAAAGGAGTCAGCCGTGCTGTAGCTCATGACCACCAGTCTCGCAGTTCACAGGGGGCGAACACGGGTGTGACCAAGGGGCGGGACCGTGTTTCAGCGGGGCCCGTACACCCCGCGCCCGGTCCGCGTACTCTGTCCCCCAACCCAGCGCCCCACGCATGAATTGAGCCTTTGGCCATGCCCACAACACCTGAAATGTCGATGGACATGACGACCGTCGGTGACAACGGTCTTCTCGACACGCTGCAGCACGAGGTCGCGGTGTTCGCACGCCGTGCCGAACAGACCCGGCTCGGCGGCGTCGGGCAGGTGCGCAACTCCATGGACCGTGCCGCGTACCTGCTGCTCAACCGCCTCGACAAGGAAGGCCCGATGGGCGTCAAGGCGCTCGCGGCGAGCATGGGGATCGACTCCTCGACGGTCACCCGTCAGGTGGCGCCGCTCGTGGACACCGGACTGGTCAAGCGCACCTCGCACCCGGAGGACGGCCGCGCGGTGGTGCTCCAGCTGTCACCGCGCGGGCTCTCCCGCCTCGAGGAGGTTCGTTCCTCCAGGCGTCAGCTGATGGCCGAACTCACCCAGGACTGGGCCCCCGACGAGCGCGAGGCCTTCTGCTCCCTCCTCACCCGCTTCAACGCCGCGCTCTCGACCCGCATGGCGGCGGCGCCGGAGGCACCGTCGCCTTCCTGACCCTTGACCGCGCCCCTGCTCCTGGCCTCATATGAGACCGGGCCCTCGTCGTACGCGGCGGACGAATCCGAACGCGGCAGACCGATCCGTACGCGGCCGGGCCCCGTTCCCCTCAGGGTCGGCCTCAGGCGGGAGGCGCGGTGCGAGATCGGCATGTGGCCCAAGGCGCCCGCCGGGCCCGGGAGTTCGAGGCGTTCGTCGCGGGTGCGGCGGGGCGGCTGTTGCAGACCGCCACCCTGCTCACGGCGGAGCCGCCGAACGACAACCCGCGCGCGCGGCGGCTGCTGACCCACGCCCTCGCCCACACGTACGCCACCTGGGACCGACTGCGCGGCGAGGACCCGTACGACCGGACCCGTCAGCAGCTGGCCGTCCGTTTCGCGCGCGGGGCCTGGCACCACCACGGCCTCTTCCGCCCCGCGCCCGGCGGCGTCCTGGCCGTCCTCAGCCCGCAGGAACGGCTGGTCCTCGTCCTCAGGCTCTACGAAGGGGTCGCCGAGGAACAGACGGCGGCGCTCCTCGGGCTGCCCGCCGAACGGGTACAGACGATCTGTCTGCGCGCGATGGCGACCGTCCTGCATCCCCCGCGCAAGGCAGCCCTCGAGAACAAGAAGGTGGCGGAGGTGGCACCGTCATGAGTCTGCGGGAGCGCGAGGCGGCCGTACGGCGGGTCCTCGACCGGACGCCGCCCCGGGTGCCGCCCGACCTGTGCGCGGCGGCGGTGCGGCGCGGCGGGCGCATGCTGCGGCGCCGGACGGCGGCCCGCCATCTGATGTGGCTGGTGCTGGCGGCCGCCGCGATCGCGTTCTTCGTGTGGGCGCTGACTGCCCGCCCCTGGGTGGAGCCGCCGTCTACGACGACCCCACCGGTGACGGGCTGGTGAGCGCCCGGTCCCGAGCGCTCAAGGTGCCTAGCCCAGGGCCTGCTGGAGGTCCTCCAGCAGGTCGTCGACGTTCTCGATGCCCACGGAGAGGCGTACGAGGTCGGCGGGTACCTCCAGGGCCGAACCGGCCGCCGAGGCGTGCGTCATCCGTCCCGGGTGCTCGATCAGGGACTCGACGCCGCCCAGGGACTCGCCGAGGGTGAACACCTTGGCGCGGTTGCAGACCTCGACGGCCGCCTCCTCGCCGCCGGTGACCCGGAACGACACCATGCCGCCGAACGCCTTCATCTGCTTGGCGGCGACCTCGTGCCCGGGGTGCTCGGGCAGGCCCGGGTAGAGCACGCGGGACACGCGCGGGTGCCGGGTCAGCATGTCGGCGACCTTGGTGGCGTTCTCGCTGTGCCGGTCCATGCGGACGGCGAGTGTCTTGGTGCCGCGCAGCACCAGCCAGGAGTCGAAGGGCCCGGCGACCGCGCCCATCGCGTTCTGGTGGTACGCCAGTTCCTCGCCCAGTTCCTGGTCCCCGACGATCAGGGCGCCGCCGACGACGTCGGAGTGGCCGCCCATGTACTTGGTGAGCGAGTGCACGACGACATCCGCGCCGAGCGCGAGCGGCTGCTGGAGGTAGGGGGTGGCGAAGGTGTTGTCGACGACCAGCTTCGCGCCGGCCTCGCGGGCGACCTGGGCGACGGCCGGGATGTCGGTGATGCCGAGCAGCGGGTTGGAGGGGGTCTCCACCCAGACGACCTTCGTCTTCGGGGTGATGGCGGCCCGTACGGCCGTGGGGTCGCTGGTGTCGGCCACCGACCAGTCCACGCCCCACCGGGAGACGACCTTCGCGAAGAGGCGGAACGTGCCGCCGTACGCGTCGTTGGGGATGACCACGTGGTCGCCGGGGCTGAGCAGCGTACGCAGCAGGCAGTCCTCGGCGGCCAGCCCGGACGCGAACGCGAGTCCGCGGCGGCCGCCCTCCAGGGCGGCGAGGTTCTCCTCCAGCGCGGTGCGGGTGGGGTTGGCGCTGCGGCTGTACTCGTAACCGCCGCGCAGGCCTCCTACGCCGTCCTGCTTGTAGGTCGAGACCTGGTAGATCGGCGGGACGACCGCGCCGGTGAGGGGATCCGCGGTGTTGCCCGCGTGGATCGCGAGGGTCTCGAAGTGTTGGCTGGTGTGGGTGTCGCTCATGGTTGTCGAGCCTAAGCGGTTCACGGGGTATGGGGCGCCCTACAGCTCGGGGGCGACTGTGATCGGGCGGGTGCGGGCCGTCGTGGCTGGTCGCGCCCACGCGGCGGAGCCGCGCATGTCGCAGCCCCGCGCCCCTTGCGGGGCGGAGCCCCGTTCGAGCGTGCGGCGATCGCGGAGTTATCCACAGGACCTCGGCCGGGTTGGGCAATTGTCGGCGGTGTCTGGAACCCTTGTCGCATGGAGATTCTCTGGGTCCTGATGGCGATGCTCATGGTCGGCTTCGTGGTGTGGCCGATCGTGGCGCGTCGGCGGGCCGGTATTCAGCAGGTGGAGGCGGGGCATCCGGACGCGGCGGACCCGGCGAACTACGGGTTCGTGCGGCAGGAGCTGCTGGACGTACGGATGCCGGGGCCGGACCAGGACCTGCTGGACGTGCTGGACGTGGTGCAGCGGTCGCAGGACTACCGGGCGGCGAAGCAGCTGCTGGCCGGTACGGATGCGGTCGGCGAGTCCCGGTGGCAGCGGGTGCAGGCGTTCGCGGGTGCGGCGTCGCTGGAGCTGGCGCAGCGGCCCGGCGGGGTGGGCGAGACGCCGGGCGGGCAGTGGCTGCGGGTGTGGCGGGCCGAGGCGCCCAAGGACGCGGGCGGCGCGGCGGTGCACGCGGAGTTCCTGGTGCAGCAGGCGTGGCGGACGTCGACGCCGGGCACGGACGACTTCCGGATCATCATGGAGGAGGCCAGATCGGCGTGCGGCGACGCGGCACTGCTGGCCCCCGGTGACCCGATCCCGTACATCATCGAGCTGTTGGTGGCGCGCGGGCTGGCGTACTCCCGTGAGGACTTCGAGCAGCTCTGGCTGAAGATCCTGGACCGGGCCCCGGCACACATGGGTGCCCACCTCGCGGCCCTGCACTACTGGTGCGAGAAGTGGCACGGCTCGCGGGAGCTGGCGTACTCCTTCGCGGAGGCGGCGGCGACCCGCGCCCCGCAGGGGTCGCTCCTCGCGGCCATGCCGCTCTTCGCGGTCTTCGAGCACCTGCCCGAGGTGAACCTGGTACAGGGCTTCTACGAGAGCGAGGTCGTCACCAAGGCGATCCACGGCGCCCTGTTCGCGGTGCACGCGGCGCGGCCCGACGACCCGATGCTGGCCCATGCCCGCCATCTGCTGATCTTCTTCCTGGTCCGTTCCGAGCGCTGGTCCGAGGCCATGAACCAGCTCGTCCACGTCGACGGCCACGTAGGCGCCCTCCCCTGGACCCTCACCTCGGACCCGGCCGCGGACTACGCGATATACCGGGCCTTGGCGGTGGCGGGCTACGAGGCGAACGGCGGAAACCCGGCGACGCTGCTGCACTGAAGGGGCGGAGCTCTCTTCGGGGACGCGGGGCTGTGACATGTGCGGCTCCGCCGCGTGGGCGCGCGACCAGCCACGCCGAGCCCGCACCCGCCGCCCCCACCCACACGCCATCCCATTGGACGCTCGGCCCCCAGTAAGCCCTTGCAACCCCGTACACCCGTGCGAAATACTCCGCCCCTCACATCTTTTGGTCATGGACACGTCCCAGACCACCCGATTTCACCGTTTAAATGATCGTTCGCGATCTTTCCCGTGGGGGGAACTCTGCCCAATGGGCGCGACCCTGCGCGCACTGCGCGCCCTCGTGCTGCTCGCCGGCTTCTATCTGCTCGGCGTGATCCTGCTCGCGGCGCTCGCCGGCGCCGACTACCTGCTCTACCTGCATGCTCCGTCCAGCCTCGCGGCCAAGCTGTACGTGGTCTCCGCACTGCTCGCGATCCCGCTGGTCCGCGGTCTGTTCATGCTGCGGACGCCGAAGGGCGAGGAGCTGCCGGGCCTGGCGGTGACGGAGGCCGACGAGCCCGAACTGTGGCGAACCGTGAGGGAGCTGGCCGACGCGGTCGGCACCCGGGCGCCTTCCCGGATCGTCCTGACGGCCGACGTCAACGCCGCCGTCAGCGAGGACGCCCGGCTGCTCGGTCTGCTGCCCGGCCCACGCCGCCTCTACCTCGGGGTACCGCTGCTGCAGGGCCTGACCGAGGCGCAGGTGCGCGCGGTCCTCGCCCATGAGCTGGGCCACTACTCGAACGCCGACACCCGGCTCGCCGCGATCACCGTGCGCGGCCGGGCCCAGGTGCTGCGCACCATCCGGCACTTCGAGGAGCGGGCCGACAAGACCGCCGGGCGCGAGCGGGCCCGGCAGGAGAAGAAGAACGCCAAGGCCACGGCCAAGGGGAAGACGACCAAGGAGATCGACACCGGGCACGCGGGCATGACCTACCGCGCGATGGCGAAGATCTACATCGGCTACGCCAAGCTGTACATCCGCGCCACGCTCGCCGGTTCGCGCCGCCAGGAGTACGCCGCCGACACCGCGGCCGCCCGGATCGCCGGACGCGACGCCACCGCGTCGGCACTGCGCGAGATACCGGCGCTGGACGCCGCGTTCGGGTTCTACATGAACAGTTACGCCACGCTCGGCGCCGAGGCCCGGCTGCTGCCGCCGCGCGGCGAGTTCTTCGGCGGCCACGGGCGGATGCTCTCCGCCCGCCAGCTCGAACTGGTCGGCCTGCGCACCGAGTTGCCCACCGAGCCGACCTCGCCGTACGACTCGCACCCGCCCATCGCCGACCGCGTCGAGCGGATCGAGGCGCTGCCCGCCGACGGCCGCGCGGACGAGGCCAGGGGTGCGGCGCTCGGTCTGCTCGCCGACCCGGACCGGACCCTGGCGGCGCTGGAGGACGCGGTCCTCACCGAAGACGTGCTGGGGTTCCGGCGCACCGGTGACTGGCAGGAGCTGCTCGACGGTTCGATGGTCGCGAACTTCGCCTCCCTCGACACCGCGCTGCACCGGGCACTGGCGATGTACACCAAGGACCACCCGTCCCTGGCCGCGCTGCTGAAGGTGATCGACGACGGTCAGCTGTGGCAGCTGGCGCGGCGGCTGCCGATGTCGGACCAGGCGGCCGAGGCGCAGGGCCGGGCGTTCCGCGAGTTCGTGCGGCCCGCGCTGGCGGACGGGCTGCAGGGCATGGTGCTGGCCGAGCTGAGTGCCCACTCCCGGCTGAGCTGGGAGTTCTCCTGGTCGGAGCCGGCCTCGGTGAGGTTGCCGCCCGGGCCGGACGGCACGGAGACCGACCTCGGCGCCGCGATCGGCGCGGCGGTCGACGACCACCCCGACACCGGCCCGCTGCGCATGCTGCTGCCCACGCCCCAAGGCCCCGCCGCCCGAGAAACGGACGCACCGCGATGACCGTACTGCTGTGGATACTGGCCGTCCTGGCGGTACCGACCCTGCTGTTCGGGCTCTGGATGGCCTGGGTCTTCCTCAAGGAGTTCTTCTCCCCCAGCTCCGACGTCGACCCGGACGTCGCCGAGGCGATGGGACTGCTGCCCGCGGAGCGGCAGAACACCAAGCTCGCGGGTCCGCTCCCGGCCGGCCAGGAGTCGGCGCTCGCCGCCGTACGCGGCGGTGACTGGAAGGCGGCCGCCAAGCTGATTCAGGACACCGGCCGGGACTGGGAACGCCGGTCCTCGGCCGCGTATCTGCTGGCCGAGATCGCGGCGAAGGAGGACGACTGGCTGCTCGCCTGGGAGGCGGACCGTCCCGACGACCCGGACGCGGCCGTCGTCCGGGCCCGCAGCACGGTGATCCTGGCCTGGGACCTGCGCGGCGGGAAGCAGGCCAAGCACACGACCGGTGAGCAGTTCGTGGGCTTCCATCGGATGCTGGAACGTTCCCGCGAGGAGATCGGCCGGGCGGCGGCACTCAACCCCGACGACCCGACGCCGTACATCACCGAGATCTGGGTCGCGCTCGGGCTCGGTTACCCGAACTCCGAGATGGACAAGCTGTGGGCGGAGATCACCGCCCGGGCCCCGCACCACTACGAGGCCCACTTCTCGGCGCTGCAGTACTGGTGCGCGAAGTGGCGGGGCTCGGAGAAGCTGGCGACGGAGTTCGCCGAACGCGCGGCGGCTCAGGCACCGCTGGGCAGCCTGCTCACCGCCTTCCCGCTCATCGCGCACTTCGAGCACGACAAGTCGGACGACAACAGCGTCGACCGTACGCCGCGGATGATCGGCCGCGTGGACGCCGGTCTCGCGGACGCCGCCGCGGCCGACCCGACCCACCCTCGTCTGGCCGAGCTGCGGCACCTCCTCGCGTACTACCTCTCCCTCCAGGACCGCGACGACGCCGCGCTCGAACAGTTCAAGCTGGTCGACGGGTACGTCAACGCCCTGCCGTGGCGCTACCAGGGCGACGGCGAGGCGATGGCCGCGTTCTACTGCCGTATCCGGAACTCGTCGGCACAGGCGGTGGCGGCGGCGTCCTCGACGGACTGAGCCTGCGGCGACGCGATACGGAATGCGGGCGGTACCTGGAAGGTTTTCCGGGTACCGCCCACTCGGGTAGCGCTCGAGGTCTGCTCCGTCCTCGACGCTCGGGTTACGGCTTGGTCGACGCTCAGCTGCCGCGTCTCGACCAGAGGTTCTCGGCTCATCATCATTCGGGGTTCATGTGTGCCGACGGGACGGCCCCGCACGCCGCCCATCGGGCCACCGACCGGTCACGGACAACGGGATCGGGATCGCCGGATCCCTGTTTGCCCTACCCCGACTGTGTCCCGCCGTCGGCACCCTTCGTCCGTAGCGGGGCACCGCCGGCTCCGCAAGCGCGGGCCGGCTGCGGAGCCTCGGCCAGTCAGCCTCCGCCTTCCGCCGGGCCGCCTCGTGGTCAGCCCTCCGCGCGGGCGGGCAGCCGCCATCCCGGGCGCGGGAAGTGGCAGGTGTAGCCGTCCGGGTAACGCTGCAGGTAGTCCTGATGCTCGGGCTCGGCCTCCCAGAAGGGGCCGACCGGCTCCACCTCGGTGACGACCTTGCCCGGCCACAGTCCGGAGGCGTCCACATCCGCGATCGTGTCCTCGGCGATCCGCTTCTGCTCGTCATCCACGTAGTAGATCGCCGAGCGGTAGCTGAGGCCGATGTCGTTGCCCTGGCGGTTCTTGGTGCTCGGGTCGTGGATCTGGAAGAAGAACTCCAAAATCGCGCGGAAATCGGTCCTCGCGGGGTCGAAAAGGATCTCAATGGCCTCCGCGTGCGTGCCATGGTTACGGTACGTCGCGTTCGGCACGTCCCCACCGGTGTATCCGACCCGGGTCGCCGTCACGCCCGGGAGTCGGCGGATCAGGTCCTCCATCCCCCAGAAGCATCCGCCCGCCAGCACGGCCCTCTGCGTCTGCACAGCCATTGCGACCCCTCCAATATCTGTCAGTTCGTTCACGCGGGCTCATCGGCTCGCACACCACCGGCATCCCATGCCTGCTCCGCTCAACGCGCGAGGGTTGCAGACGATTCCGTACCCGTCCAACCGGCCTCGCGGACGCCGGTCACCGGTCACCGGCCAACGCGAGGAGCGCACCGACCTGTTGGCGTGGTGGTGCTGCGGCGCTGGGGGCATCTTGCCCGACGGGCGTCGCGCCGGCGCTGGAGGTAGCGGACAAGCAGCCGCGGCAGTCCGTCCCGCGTTTCAAGAGGACGGTAGTAGCGCGTGGAAGGGGGATCGGATGACGTGGATCTTCTCCGCACCAACGACGGGATCCGTTGGCACCCATTTCTATGCCGTGGGCGTGGCCGCAGGTCGCTGAACCTCCAGGATGACCGCTGTTCCTGCGACGGACCGGTCCTCGTGCATGGTGATCACTTGGCCGGGCTGGAGGTGCTGCCACGGCTGAGGATCAAGCGGAGCGAGTCGCACAGAGGCTCGTCCGCCAGGTTCGAGGAAGGGCGTGAACTCGACCCAGAGCATGGCGATGTTGAGGTCTGGTTCGCCGGTCGGGGTTCGGTTTCCGATGTTCCACATCGGCCGCAGGACGCCGGCGCCGGAGATGGGCGTCTGCCGTCTCGCTTCGGCGGCCGGACGGAGGGTGAGGTCGGCTCGGATGATGCCGTTGCGCGTCTCGTAGCAGCGCCAGTGGCACCAGGCCGCACTCTTCTCCAGCCGCATCTGCTCGGCGGCGCTGGCCAAAGCTTCCCAGAAACTGAGCGGAAGCGGTTGGACGTCTCCGAGTTCCTCCAGCAGCCCGAGAGCCACCTCCCACTCGTCATGGGTGAGGTACTCCCAAACGTCGGTCACCGTGATGTCGTTCTCGGTGGCGCTCTCCTCGGGAACCAGCAGGGAAGCGGCTTCCAGCAGCTTGGGAACATCCATGCCCCTGATTCTGACTCAGGCCGCGATTCTGGTGTTCGCGGTGCTGCTCACGAGTCTGTGACCTGGGGCTCCTGATGGGGGATCGCAGGCATTCCGAAGGAGACAGGATCACTGCCCTGAAAGCGGCGGCCTGCTGCCGCAGACGAATTGCCGGCACACCTACGTCCGTGACCACAACTAACGGTCACCCAAGAGTCACATGGCGGCACAGGCGCGCCGGGACGGGCGTCAAGCCAAGTAGCCCGCCCGAAGCCAGGGGCTCTTCTTCAACCCGGCGTCTCTCGTGCGCCGGGGGTGTACACACTGTGAGCACCGATGCCGGTGTGACTTGAGTACCCATAGGGTGCATCCGTGACTGCCTCGTTGAGTTCCACAAGAGCCCGCGCCGCGCTCCGCACGTCGGCGCGTACCTCCGCGGAGTTGCTGCTCATATTCCTGATGCTCGCGGTTACTTTGTGGATTCTGGGCCGGATGTGGTCGGTCGTCTGGCCGCTCGTGGTCGGCCTGCTTCTGACCACACTGACCTGGCCACCAACCCGTTTCCTGCGGCGGCGCGGGTGGAAACCCGCCCTCGCCGCATCGGTCGTGACGGTGCTGTTCCTCCTGGTCGGCGTGGGCGTCGTGGCACTGATCGCGGTACCAGTGGCATCCCAGTCCGGTGAGCTGACCGACGGCGTGGTCGAAGGCATCCAGAAGTTGCGCGAGTGGGCCGCCGGGCCGCCGTTGAACATCGGTGACGCCCAGATCAACAAGGCCTTCGACACCGCTGTCTCCCGCGCGCAGGACGGCCTCGGCAGCATGGTCGGCGTTGTCGTCACGGGAGTGAGCACCGTGGTGAACGGCTTGGTCACCGCCGTCCTGGCCCTCTTCCTGATGTTCTTCTTCCTCAAGGACGGCCCGCGGTTCCTGCCGTGGCTCGCCCATCAGCTGCCCGGTCGGCTCGCCACCGACGTCCCGACCGTGGCCGCGCGTGGCTGGGACACCCTGGGATCGTTCGTGCGTTCCCAGGCGGCTGTCGGCCTGCTGGACGCCGTCCTGATCGGCCTGGGCCTGTGGGCACTGGGAGTACCGCTGGTGCTCCCGCTGGCGGTGCTGACCTTCGTCTCCGCGTTCGTGCCGATCATTGGTGCCCTGTTCGCCGGTTTCGTCGCGGTTCTCATCGCGCTGGTCTCCAACGGCCTGACGGACGCGCTGATCGTGCTGGCCCTCATCGTCGTGGTGCAGCAGCTCGAGGGCAACGTGTTCCAGCCCATGATCCAAAGTCGGGGGCTCGGCCTCCATGCGGCAGTGATCCTGCTGGCGGTGACGTTGGGCGGCAGTCTGGCCGGCATCGTGGGCAGTCTGCTCGCAGTACCGATCGCCGCGCTGATCGCGGTGGTCTGGAACTATGTGCGCGAGCAGCTCCGCGAACCGTCACATCCGGGGACCGACGAGTCGGACGGCGGCGCCGCCGCCCCGTCCTAGGGCTACGTATGTGCGCTTGTGCGCTCCGTCGCCCTCTCCGGTGGCCGGCGGGCTGACGACTCCGGGTGTGGTGATCGGTGTACAGCGGACAGGCGATCACCTGCTCACAGGGCCGGTATACCTTCCCGCCGAAGCGCTGGACCGCCCTTCCCCTTTCCTCCCCAGAGAGGCATGGGAGATCCATTGATCAGCCCCCTGCGGGTCACATGGCAGCACAGGCTCGCCGGGACGGGGGTCTCCTGCCCGATCGGAGTGGCGAAGGCGGAGGGCTGACGTCACCGGGTGGGCTTCGCAACGGACGCACGCCGAGCGCGGCACGCTGAGTGCGTGACGGGCGGCTGCCGCCGGCTCGGATTCGACGCCATGTGGGCCTGCCCGGCCGCGGCCGGGCAGGCCCCGTTCCCGATCTGCGCAGGGGCCCGGGCGCTTCCACGGACCTCGTCGGAGATCCCCTCCCCGACTGGGGCTGAACGCCGCCGCCCCGTCGCACACCGCCACGCGGCGTTCCGACGATTCCCGTATCCCGACGAGACGCTCCCCCAATCAGGTCCCGTGACCGCCCCCCTTCGGCTCGAAGCTCGCCAGCATCTGCTCCAGCGCTGCCTGGTCCGGGCCCGTGAAGGGTGGGGCGTCCGGTGCGGTGGCGAGGGTGTCCAGGAGGGAGCCGGTGATACCGGCGGCCGGGGGGAGGTGGGTGGAGAGGACGAGGTCGGGCTTGCGGTCCTTGAGGGGCTGGAAGGTCGTGAGGTACTTGTCCATGTCGACCGTCCTCACCCAGGGGCTGTCCACCGTGGCCCAGAGGAGCTGAGCGGTGCGCAGGTCGTCGATGGCGACGTCGCGGACATCGTCGGCCTGGGCGAGGTCCGCCGTGGGGAGGGGCGCGCCGAAGCAGTCGGAGCTGAAGCAGACGCCGGAGTGGTCGTCGAAGAAGCCGACGGTGGCGGGGTTGTCGAACAGGGGCGGGCGGAAACCGGTGAGGGTGCGGTCGCCGATGTCCATCGTCTCGCCGGGGTTGAGGAGATAGCAGCGGTCGAGGGGCAGCGGGCGTTCGCAGGAGAGGATCCCCGCGCCGATGAAGGTCGTCACGACACGTGCCCCGGGCGCCGCCGCCAGCAGGTCGAAGATCCCGCCCGTGTGGTCGCGGTCGGGGTGGGTGAGCCAGATCCAGCGCACGTCCGCCGGGTCCAGCACCGTGCTGAGCGTCTCGACGAAGTTCCGGTCGGGCAGGCCGAGGCCGGTGTCGACCACAACCGGCTGGGCGGCCAGCAGTACGAAGGCGTTCACCGGGAGGTGTCCGATCCCCGGGACCTCCAGGCTGTCGGCCAGAACGCTGATGTCCGGGCGGACCCTGTGGACCGTGCCCGGTCGGACCTTTTGAAGGGGCATGTCGCTCACACCTCTGAAACCCCCCGGGTAGTGATCGCGCCGCGGCCGCCTGCTGTTCCTGCCTGTTCCTGCCTGCTCCTGCCTGCTCCTGCCTGCTCCTGCCTGCTCCTGCCTGCTCCTGCCTGCTCCTGCCTCAGCCTGCTGTTCCTGCCTCGCCCTCCTCCATCGTCCGGCCATCCCACCGAGCCCGCATCCGGGCAGTCCATGCCGCAAGCCCATCACCTGAGCCCGTGGTCCAAGCCCACGGCCCGAGCCCACGGCCCGAGCCCACGGCCCGAGCCCACGGTCTGAGCCCATGGTCCGAGGCCGCTGACCCCTCTGACCCCGGGGATAGCGTTTCGGTATGTGCGTTTCCCTGGCTCCGGCCGAGTTCTCCGGCACCACCCTGTACTGCGGACGGCTGCACCACGCCGACCACGGGCTGATTCACGTCCTCGGTTACCAGAACACCGCCACGAACCTCGCCGACGGCCCGAACGCCATGCTCCTGCACCTGCCGACGCAGTGCGTGAGCCGTCACAACTTCCTTTCCGTCGGGCGGAGTTCCGATCTGCTGAAGCGGATGGTGGACGCCGTACGGCCGGTGTCCGTGGGGGTGGCCCAGGACTCGATGGACTGGATGG
Organism: Streptomyces sp. NPDC057474; assembly: GCF_042802555.1. Taxonomy (NCBI): domain Bacteria; kingdom Bacillati; phylum Actinomycetota; class Actinomycetes; order Kitasatosporales; family Streptomycetaceae; genus Streptomyces; species Streptomyces sp. NPDC057474. The sequence continues at coordinate 15,798 of NZ_JBHVDX010000139.1, forward strand.
GGTGGGACCGCGGGCCGGCCGTCGAGGTGTTCGAGCACGACGTGTACACCGTGGTGCTCGCCCGGGATCCGCGCGCCGTGCCGTCGGCGCTCGCCGAGGTTCCGGAGCGCCAACGGCCCGCGCTCGAACCGGAGTTGTTCGCGTTCTACGCCGAGAGCTACCCGGCACACGCCATCGCGGTCTGCTGCTTCGACAACGCGCAGGCGGCACAGGCGAAACCGCTGCTCATGTGGTATCCGCCGCTCGACCCCGACCTGCTGACGCTGCCCGCGCTCGACTGCCACACCGGGGGCGTACCGGACCTCGACTCCCCCGTCCCCGTGGACCACTGGATCCTCTTCGGCAGCGACGAGGCCCCGGCCGGCTGGGGCGCACCGGTCGAGTACGACCCCGCCATGCGGCACGGCCTGCGCGACTACCTGCCCGACACGATCGTCGGACAGTACTTCGACGACGCCCTCCCCAAAGGCGACTTCGCGATCAGCCACGCCGACCTGCTGAGCGGTGACCTGGAGCGCATGACCAGGGTCCGGCCCCAGCCGTAGTACGAAGCCGGCCTGCCGACGGTCTCCGTGGCCGGCGGGCTGCTGGCCGCAGCGCTCGTGTATGTGCTGGCCTGGCGGCACGGGATGCAGCCGAGCCGGTTCGTGCTGACGGGGGTGGGGATCGGCGTCGCGTCGCGCTGTCGGCGGTCGTGCAGCTGTATCTGACCGAGAGCGGGCCGGCGGCGGCCGAGCAGGTCAAGCTGTGGCTGACCGGGAGTCTGAACGGGCGGGGCTGGGAGCAGGCGGGGCCGCTCGGGGGGTGTGCTGCTGCTCGCGCTGCCCGGGCTGGTCTGGCGAGCCGGGCCGCAGATGCCGCTCGGGCTGGACCCCGATACGGCTGCGGCGCTCGGTGTGCGGGTGCGGTCGGTGCAGTTGGGACTCACCGGGGTGGGGGTGGTACTGGCGGCGGTCGCGACGGGGGCGGCCGGGCCGATCGGGTTCGTGGCGCTGACCAGTCCGCAGGTGGCTCGGCGGCTCACCCGTACGCCGCAACTGCCGTTGGTGTCCTCGGCGTTGACCGGTGCGGTCGTCATTGTCGCGGCCGACCTTGTGGCGCGTACGCCCGTGCCCCCACTGGAGATTCCGGTGGGGGCACTGACGCCGTTGGTCGGGGGGCCGTATTTGTTGGGGTTGCTGGGGCGGCGTCGTGGCGAGCGTCGCTGATTTCCTCGCCTCTCGCGCAGTCTCCCGCCCCCACTCACCCGCAGACGGAAACGGCTGCCGTCCTCAGATCGTCGACGTGTCGATCACGAACCGGTAGCGGACGTCGCTCGCCAGCACCCGCTCGTACGCCTCGTTGATCTGGTCCGCGCGGATCAGTTCGATCTCGGCGCCGAGGCCGTGCTCGGCGCAGAAGTCGAGCATCTCCTGGGTCTCCTGGATGCCGCCGATACCGGAGCCCGCGAGGGTCTTGCGGCCCATGATCACCGAGAAGAGGTTGAGGGCGACGGGCTCCTCGGGGGCGCCGACGTTGACGAAGGCGCCGTCGGTCTTGAGCAGAGACAGGTACGCGTCGAGGTTCAGGGGGGCCGAAACGGTCGACAGGATGAGGTCGAACGTGCCCGCCAGTTCCTTGAACGTCGCCTCGTCGCTCGTCGCGTAGTAGTGGTCGGCGCCCAGCTTCAGGCCGTCGTCCTTCTTGCGGAGGGACTGCGAGAGGACGGTCACCTCGGCGCCGAGGGCGTGCGCGAGCTTGACACCCATGTGCCCGAGGCCGCCGAGACCGACGACGGCGACCTTCTTGCCGGGGCCCGCGTTCCAGTGCTTGAGCGGGGAGTACGTGGTGATGCCTGCGCACAGCAGGGGCGCCGCCTCGTCGAGGGCGATGCCGTCGGGAATGCGTACGGTGAAGGCCTCGTCGACGACGATCTTCTCCGCGTAGCCGCCGTACGTGGGCTCGCCGTCCTTGCCGATGGCGTTGTACGTGCCGACTCCGCCCTTGAGGCAGTACTGCTCCAGGCCCGCCTCGCAGTTCTCGCACTCGCGGCAGGAGTCGACCAGACAGCCGACGCCGACCTTGTCGCCGACGGCGAACTTGGTGACGCCGGAGCCGACCGCCTCGACGACACCGGCGATCTCGTGGCCCGGGACCATCGGGAAGATCGCCTCGCCCCAGCCCTCACGGGCCTGGTGGATGTCCGAGTGGCAGATACCGGCGTACTTGATGTCGATCAGAACATCGAACTCACCGACCTCGCGGCGCTCGATGGTGGTGCGCTCCAGCGGAGCCTTGGCGGCGGGCGCCGCGTAGGCGGCAACAGCGGTGGTCATGCCGGGATTCTCCTGATCGTCGTCCCGCATCCGGCCTGCCTTCCGGCCGGGTGCGCTACCAGCCTGCCCGAAGCCACCGGGTTCACCCAGGTCACGGCTTTGCGTACGTCCGCTGGTCCTACCACTGGCGGGGGCAGGCTCCCAGGCGTACGACCGTGAATACTTGCCGTATGGACGAACAGCCCGAAGCCGTGCAAGAGCCGCCCCTCGGCGAGACCCGAGCCGCCGGTGCGCTGGACCGGCGTGCCGAGCTCAGCGAGTTCCTGCGCACCCGGCGGGCCCGGCTGAAGCCGGAGGACGTGGGGCTGCCGACGTTCGGGCGGCACCGGCGGGTTCCGGGGCTGCGCCGGGAGGAGCTGGCGCAGCTCGCGGGTGTGTCCGTGGCCTACTACACACGGCTTGAGCAGGGGAACGGGCGCAATGTGTCGGCGGAGGTGCTCGACGCCATCGCGCGCGCCCTCCAGCTGAGCGACGCGGAGCACGCCCATCTCACCCATCTCGCGAAGCCGAAGGCGCACAAGAAGAAGCGGTCGGCCCGTCCGCAGCAGGTGCGGGGCGCCCTGCGGCAGCTGATCGACACCCTCGACGGCATCCCCGCGTACGTCACGGGCCGGCGCTCGGACATCCTCGTGTGGAACCGGATGGCGGCGGCGGTGTTCGGGGACTGGTCGGAGCTGCCGGCGCAGGAGCGGAACTGGGCGCGGATGGTGTTCCTGCGCCCCGACTACCGCAACCTGTACCTCGACTGGGACCAGAAGGCGGCCGACATGGTCAGCTATCTGCGGATGGACGCGGGCTGCCATCCGGACGATCCGCTGCTGTCGGCGCTGGTGGGCGAGTTGTCGGTGAAGAGTGAGGAGTTCCGGCGGCTGTGGGCGACGCACGACGTGAAGGAGAAGAGCCACGGGCTGAAGCGCATGCGCCACCCCCTGGTGGGTGAGATCACCCTCTCCTTCGAGACGTTCCACCTGCCCGACGACCACGAGCAGAACCTGATCACTTACCACGCCGAACCGGGCTCCCCCTCCGCCGACGCCCTCCGCCTCCTGGCCAGCTGGGGCACGGACGCGACCCGGGCGCCAATGGTGAGGCCGTAGGCGAAACAGCCCGCCGGAGGCAGCACCCCGGGCGGGCCGTCGCAGTCACAGTCGCAGTCACAGTCACAGTCACGGACGCCCGGCGGAACGCCCTCCGCCCGGCAGAACACCCTCAGATCACTCCGCCCACTCCGCTCACCTGCCGAAATACGCGTCGCGGATCGTGACCGTCGACTTGTTCCCCTTCTTGTCGGTCACCTCAGCACGCAGCGACACGCTCTTCCCCGCCGCCGGGGTCCCGTATGTGAACCTGCCGTTCTTCACGGCGGCCTCGGTCCACTTCTTGCCGTCGCCCGACACGTACACGGCCAACGACTTGAGGTTCTTGCCGGCGGCCGCGCCCTGCACGGTGACGGAGATGTCGGCCTTCCGACCGGCCGGGGCCGTGCTGTCGAGGCCCAGGAACGGGGCGCCGAAGCGGACCGTGGAGACCGGGAGTTTCGTGTCGCTCGTGGTCTTCTTCGACTTGAAGGTCCAGCTCGCCTCGATCCGGGACGAGGCCGTGGCCAGGTCCGCGGACCGGGAGACGGACGTCGTCAGACGGTAGGTGGCGAGGCCCTCCGGGACCTTGAACTGGCCCGATCCGTCCAGCGCGTCCTCGCCCGAGGCGAACTTCTTTCCGTCGCGGTACAGCGTCGTCGTGACCTTCTCGTAGAAGGACGACCCGGCGTGCCCCCGGCCGTCGGCGAACATCGGCAGCAGGCCGTACAGGTGGTCGCCGTCACGCCGAATGCCGTAGAACCCGGTGATCTGCGGGCCGAAGACGCCGACGTTGAAGGTCTGTGCGTACGTCCTGCCCGCCTTGAAGGTCCGGCTGTCGCCGGTCGTGTAGTACGCGTCCAGGATCGGGAAGCCCTGTTCGTCCTCCGCGCCGTACTGCTCGAAGTCGAGGGTCCACTTCACCCCGTTCGCGGCGGAGAGGTAGAGCGTGCGCCTGCCGGGCAGCGGCTGCGGGACGCCGACGGCGGGTGAGCCGTCGCTGTCGGGAAGCACGGCCCAGGGGATGACAGCGCCCTTCTTGCCGGTGGCGGAGGAGCCGAGGCCGGTCTTCACGGCGGCCAGTTCGCCCTTCTTCCAGCGCTTGGTGAAGCCGGTGGCGAGCTTCTTGACCTCGCTTCCGGTGACGGCGGCGTACTGCGCGCTGTCGCCGTTGGCCCACTGGCCCGCCCAGTTCTGGCTGAGCCTGCCGCCGGTGATCCGCGGACCGAGGTGGGCGGTACGGAAGCCCTGGTACGTGTCGATCATCCAGCCGAAGGTGTACCGGTTGCCTCCCACCCGCAGGGTGAAGTCCGGTGCCGCGAAGGTCGGTTCGGCGGCCGTGTCGGGCACGGTGATGTCCACCGGCTTCGTCTTGCGGGCGTCCGCTGTGAGAGTGATCCTCTTGTCGACGGTGAGCGTCGGCCGGGACAGCCAGGCCGCTCCCTTGCTGTAGTCCTTCGGGTCCACGACGATCCCGGCGTTGAAGATGTAGGTCCCCTCCGGCACCCGCAGCTCGACCGTGCCGTCCTTGTCGTACGGCGTGAACCATGCGCCCTCGGCGAGCCCGGAGGTGCCCGTCAGGTCGAGCATGTGGTTCACGGCCGGCTTGCCGTCCCGGTCGACCATCTTGAGCGTGACGTCGTACGACTCCACCTCGCGCTGTACGGCCGCCGCCGTGCGTACGCTCCGGCCGCCGCCGGTGGCGGTGACGTACGCGGAGTAGGCGCCGTCGAGGTTCCCGCCGAGCTTGGTGTGCACGATCAGGTCGACGGTGGCTCTGCCGCCCGCCGGGACGGTGACCTTCTTGGCGCCGGGCTTGAAGAAGCCGGCCGGGGCGGGCTTGCCGTTCGGGCCGGTGCCGGTCACCGAGAGGTCGAGGGTGACGGCCTCGGTACCGAGGTTCTGGTAGGTGAGCTTCTTGGCCACCGGCTTGTCGTCGGTGTGCGGCCACTCCTGGACGCCGAAGTCGACCGAGACCGGGTCGGCGACGATCGTCTGCTTCACCGCCTTGTCGACCCGGATACGGCCCGAACCCTGCTCGAACGGCGTGTACTTGCCACCCTTGGCGGACGCGACGAGGGCGGCCTTCAGTTCGGCGTACGTCCAGTCCGGGTGCTGTTGCTTGAGGAGGGCGGCGGCGCCCGCGACATGCGGGGTCGCCATCGACGTACCGGAGATCGTCAGGTAGCCCTCGGGTTTCTGGCCGACCTCCTGCTCGATGACGCTGCCCGGGGCCGCGGCGGCGGTGACGGCGACACCGGGCGCGGACACGTCGGGCTTGATCTGGCCGTCGAGGCCGGGGCCCCGGCTGGAGAACGAGGCGAGCTTGTCCGTGTCGTCGACCGCGCCGACGGTGAGCGCGGCGGCCGCGCTGCCCGGCGAGCCGACCGTCCGCTCTCCCCAGTCGCCCTCGTTGCCGGCGGCGACCGCGAAGAGGATGCCCTTCTCGGCGGAGAGCTTGTTGATCTCCGCCTCCATCGGGTCGACCTCGGGGGTGTCGCCGCCGCCCAGGCTGAGGTTGACGATGTCGGCGCCCTGCTCGGCGGCCCACTCCATGCCCGCGATGATGCCGGAGTCGTCGCCGTAGCCCTCGTCGCTCAGCACCTTGCCGTTGAGCAGCTCGGCGCCGGGCGCGACGCCCTTGTACTTGCCCTTGGACCGGGCCCCGGTGCCCGCCGCGATGGAGGCGACGTGCGTGCCGTGGCCGTACTTGTCCGTGGTGTCGGGCGAGGTGGAGAAGTTCTTGTCGGCCGTCACCTGGCCCTTGAGGTCCGGGTGGGTCGCGTCGACGCCCGTGTCCAGTACGGCGATGGTGACGCCCTTGCCGTCGTAGCCGGCCTTCCAGGCCTTCGGGGCGCCGATCTGCGCGACGGACTTGTCGAGGCTGACCTTGCGGACCCCGTCCAGCCAGATGTTCGCGACCCCGGTGGCGGTGGTGCCGTCGGCGTCGGTGACCGCCTTCCACAGCGCGGCGGCGTCGTCCCTGGGGGTGAGCACCGCGTCGGCGTTGAGGGTCTCCAGGGTGCGGTGGACCTGGGTGTCGCCCGCGTCCCGTACGTCGGCCCGGGCGCCGGCGGCGGTGCCCGCGTAGCCGACGATCAGCTTCAGGCCCTGCTTCTGGGAGGTGCGGGTCACCGACCTGTTCAGCACGGTGACGTCGAAGAGCCGCTTGTCGACCCGTCCGGTGGAGATGAGCCGGGCCGCGTCGGCCGGTATGACATAGGTGTGGCCGTCGGCCTCGCGGAGCTGGACCGGGACGCCCTCACGGCCCTTCGCCCGCTCCAGGCCGAGGACCCGGCCTTCGTCGTCGACAAGGACCCGGTCACCGGTGACGAGGGTGATGCGGTGGCTCGCCCTGATGGCGGCGCTGCTGCCGGCTTTGAGGTCCGCCGCCGTCGTGCCGGTCACGCGCTCGGATATCGCGGACGCCGGGCTGGTCGGTCCCGCCGTCAGTGCCACGGCGGACGCCATGGCGATCGTGGCCGTGCACGCGCTTTTCACATGTCTGCGCAAGTCTCCCCCTTGATCCGGCCAGGGGACCTTCCGCACACATACGCGTCAATTCCCCCGGTCTACGCAGTATGACCGGGGGGCAACTCGTGCCACATACCGCGCGACTGGGCGCAAAGCGGCGAACTCCGGGCCGCGCGCAACCCGCACGCGCCCCGGACGCCACACCAACGCGCCCCACGCCATGGGCGCCTGACACCACTGCGCCTGACACCACGGCCCCTCACGCCCCGGCGTTCTCCTTCACCGTGATCCGCCCCTTGCGGATCGTCGCGACCCGGGGAGCCTTCTTCGCCAGCGTCGAGTCATGGGTGACCATGATGAAAGTGAGCCCGTGGTCCTTCCACAGCGTCTCCAGGACCTCCATGATCTCGTCGCGCATGGACTCGTCGAGGTTGCCGGTGGGCTCGTCCGCGAGCAGCACCTTCGGCCGCTTCACCAACGCGCGGGCGATCGCGACGCGTTGCTGCTGACCGCCCGACAGCTCGGCCGGCAGATGCCCCAGCCGCTCCCCCAGCCCCACCGACTCCAACGCCTCGGCGGCCCGCTCCCGTCGCTCCTTCGCCTTCACCCCGAGCGGCACGAGAGCCGTCTCGACGTTCTCCTGCGCGGTCAGCGTCGGGATCAGGTTGAAGCTCTGGAACACGAACCCGATGTTCTCGCTCCGCACCTTCGTGAGCTTGCCCTCCGACAACCGCGCCAGATCGGTCCCGTCGAGCTCGATGCTGCCGTCGGAGGGCTTGTCCAACCCACCGAGCATCTGAAGCAACGTGGACTTCCCGCCGCCGGTGGGCCCCTGGATGACCAGCCGATCTCCATCAGCGATGGTGAGATCGACCCCGTCGAGCGCGGTGACGGTGTCCTTGCCGCGCGCGTAGCGCTTGGTGACGCCGGTGAGTACGTACATGTTCAACTCCTGGGAGATGTAAGGGGTGGGTAGCCGACCTGGCTGCGAACTACTCCACGCGCCGCAACGCGTCCGCCGGCCGCAGCCGGGACGCCCGCCACCCACCGAACGCCCCAGCGATCAGCCCACCGGCGACGGCGAGTCCCACCGCGACGGCGATCGTGCTGACGCTGACAGGCGCCGTGAGAGCCACATCCAGCGCGCTCGAAGCGGCCTGCTGCCCGCCACCGGGACCACCCCCACCAGGGAAGCCACCGGCACCGCCACCACCCGGCCCGCCGCCGAACCCGCCCCCGGTCGCCCCGATCTCCGCCTGGAGCGTCGGACTGATCGCCGTCACGACGTACGCACCCCCGAGCCCCAGCGCGATACCGAGCGCACCGCCCACGAGCCCGTTCACGACGGCCTCACCGACGACCTGCCGGGTCACCCGCCCCGACTTCCACCCCAGTGCCTTGAGCGTGCCGAACTCCCGTACCCGCCGCGACACGGCCGACGAGGTGAGCAGCCCGGCCACCAGGAACGCGGCCACGAGCACCGCGATCGACAGCCACTTGCCGACGTTGGAGGCGAGGTCGGAGGCGGTGGACAGGGACCCGGAGACCGTGTCGGCGAGGTCGGCCGACGTGGTGACGGTCGTCCCGTCGATGTTCTTCTGGATGGCCGCCTTGACGCTGTCGATCCGCTGCGAGTCGCTCGCCTTGACGTAGATCGTGGTGACCTTGTCCTTGGAGTCGCTGAGCGTCTGCGCCTGCTTCAGCGGCATGTAGAGGTTGGCCGCCGCGTCCCCGCTGTCGGGCGTCGCGATCCCGATGACCTTGTACTTGACGCTGTTGACGGTGACGCTGTCACCGACCTTCAGCTCCTTCTCCTTGGCGTACGACTTGTCCGCGACGACCACCTCGGCGTTCGTCTCGGACGTCTTGAACGTACGACCGCTGGTGATCTTCGAGGAGGTCAGGGGACCCAGAGCGGGCTCGGTGACGTCCGTGCCGTACACGGAATAGTTGTCGACGTCGAACTCGGCACCGCCGCCCTCGACCCGCCCCTCGGGCTGCCCGGTGCCGCCGTTCTGGCCACCGCCGCCCGGGCCGCCCTGCTGGCCACCGGCGCCCTCGTCCTGCTGGAACTGTCCGCGCCGGAACTGCCCGTCCACCTTGATGACTTGGAGGCTGAGACCGCCGACGGCCTCGGAGACGCCCTCCTGCTTGCCGACCTCGGTGACGGTCGAGCTCGCGAGGGTCTGGAAGCCCTGGACCCGGACGAGGTCGCTGCTCTGCTCCTCGTCGGAGTCGTTGTCCTGGGCGTCGAACTCGAACCGCGGTCGTTCGCCGCCGTTCTCGCCGGGTGCGGCGGCGGCCTTGGTGACGGTCATGTCCGTGCCCAGGCCGTACAGGGATTCGAGCACTTTGCCCTGTGCCTTCTCCATGCCCGACGACACGGAACTGACCACGATCACCAGCGCGATGCCCAGGGCGAGGCCGGAGGCGACGACGAGGGCCGCCTTTCTGCGGCGGCGCAGTTCGCGCCTCAGGTAGGTGAAGAACATGGCGGCAAGCTAGGGGCGCCGCGTGATGAAGGGATAAGTCCTCGATAAGAGCCTGATGAGAACCCTGTGTCGGACCCTGACACGATCTGTGCACGTCCACAGCTTTCCCCGGCTTCGCCCCGTCTCCGCCCTCATCCCGTCTCCACACTCGTCCCGCCTCCGCCCTCAACACGTCGGCGGCGCCACCCCGTTGGGATGGCGCCGCCGATGCGTACTCAGGCCGGGATCAGGCCTCCGAGCCGGCCGTCCAGTCGGCCCAGCTCAGGTTCCAGCCGTTGAGGCCGTTGTCCGGGGCGACCGTCTTGTCACCGGTGTTCCGGATGTCCACGACGTCACCGACGATCGAGTTGTTGTAGAACCAAGAACCCTCGGTGTCGGGGTCGTTGGCACCCTTGGTGTCGTTCAGACCGACACAGCCGTGGCTGGTGTTGACGTTGCCGAAGACGGAGTCGGCGCCCCAGTAGTTGCCGTGGATGAACGTCCCGGAGGTGGTGAGACGGATGGCGTGCGGCACGTCCTTGATGTCGTACTCGCCCTTGCCGTCGTCGTCGGTGAAGCCCACGGTCGCGCCGTTCATGCGCGTCTCCTTGAACTTCTCCGACATCACCATGACGCCCTGGTACGTCTTGTTCTCGGGCGAACCGGCGGAGATCGGGATGGTCTTGATGACCTTGCCGTCCTGCGTGACCTTCATCGTCTTGGTCTTGGCGTCGACGATCGATACCTGATTACGGCCGATCTTGAAGGTCACGGTCTTCTGCTGCACACCGTAGACACCCTCGGCGCCCTCGACCCCGTCGAGCGCGAGCTTCAGGGTGACGGTGGAGCCTCCCTGCCAGTAGTCCTCGGGGCGGAAGTCGATGCGGTTGGCGTTGAACCAGTGCCCGACGACCTCCTGGCCGGAGGTGGAGGAGACGGTGATCCCCTTCTGGACGGCGGCCTTGTTGGTGATCGCCTTGTCGAAGTTGATCGAGACCGGCATGCCCACGCCGACGGTGGAACCGTCCTCGGGCGTGAAGTTGCCGATGAAGCTGTTGGCGGGCGAGACCGTCGTGAACGCCGAGTTCTCGTGGGCCTCGCGCCCCTCGGAGTCCTGGGCGGCGGCCGTGATCTTGTAGCCGGTGGACCGCTCCAGCTGGGTGCTCGGCGCCCAGCTCTTCTTGTCGGCGGATATCTCACCCTCGACGGCGGCGCCCTCGGAGGTGGTCATCTTCACATCCGTGAGCGTGCCCTTGCTCACGGTGACCTTGGCCGAGTTGTTGATGGAGGCGTTGTCCGAACCGTCCTTCGGCGTGATCTTGATGTCGGCCTCTGAGGTCTTCTCGGCTGCCGCCTCGTCGACCTTGGCCTGCGAGGAGTCCCCGCCGTCGTTCCCGGACGCGTTGCCGCTGTCGCCTCCGCTGCACGCAGAGAGCACCAGCACCCCGCCGAGCAGTGCGGACGCGACCGTCAGGCCCCTGCGCCGCTTACTGTTCGTCATCACACGCTTCTCCATCGTTGCCGAATCCCCAAAACACCGAAGATCCCCGTAAGCACTTAAACACCACTACGGCACCGAGCCGTTCCGCTCCCGCGGATATGTGGGATACGCCACTCCACCCGCATCGGATCGTCGGCGACCCGGCGGCGGTACAC
>NZ_JBHVDX010000140.1:0-26709 GCF_042802555.1 Streptomyces sp. NPDC057474
CCTCGTACTGGGCGTACTTGGTCTTTCGTCCGGTGCGGCGAGAGTGCGTGCCGGGCGTCGCAGAGCAGAAGGGACTTCCGAAACACGCCCTAGTCCGGCGAGGGGCCGTCGAGAAGGCCGTCGACGGACGGCCGAGGTTTCATCGAGGGCAAGCGGGCAACCCGTACGGCATGCCTCGAAACAGCGGCTCCAACCAGGCGGGCCGGATCATAGCGATCGTCGCCGACATCATGGCCTTCATCCTCGGCCTGTGGATTCTGATGTACCTGTTGGGCGCGAACGGCACGAACGACTTCGTGCAGTTCATCCATGACGCGGCCCGCTGGCTCGCCGGCTGGTCGCACGACCTGTTCACGTTCGACGAGCAGTGGGCGCGAGTTGTGGCCGGCTACGGCCTGGCGGCCGTCGTGTATCTGTTCCTTGGGCACGCGATCGCCAATCGGATGTACCGGCACTGAGCTCTCCGAGCGGCGCGGGAGAGCTCGTACGGTCAGGATCGTGGGGTGGGTGCGGGTCGACTGCGGTTGCTCGCGCAGTTCCCCGCGCCCCTGAAGGCACCGGCACGCACCCCTCGGCTCAACAGCACTCCGAGTCGTCGAAGTCGTCCAGCCCGCGCGGCAAACGCTCCCCGCCGAAGACCGCGCACGTCGCCTCGTCGCCGCCCAACGCGGCCACGGCCAGCAGCAGGGATCCCGCGGTCCAGGAGGTCAGTTCCTCGGGCCAGACGGCCTGGTCCTCGAAGACGTAACCCGTCCAGTACAGGCCGGAGTCGGCGTCGCGGAGGTGCTGGATGGACTGGAGGATGTCCAGGGCGCGGTCGGACTCGCCCATCGCCCAGAGCGCCAGGGCGAGTTCGGCCGACTCGCCGCCGGTCACCCACGGATTGGGGTCCACACAGCGGACGCCGAAGCCGGGCACGACGAAACGGTCCCAGCCTTCCTCGACACGGGACTTGGCCTCGATTCCGGTGAGCGCGCCGCCGAGCACGGGGTAGTACCAGTCCATCGAGTAGCGGTCCTTGTCGAGGAACCGCTCGGGGTGCCGGCGTATCGCGTGCCGCAGCGCGCCGACCGCCAACTCCCAGTCGGGCTGCGGCTCTTCGCGCTGTTCGGCGATGGCGAGCGCGCAGCGCAGCGCGTGATGGATCGACGAACTGCCCGTCAACAGGGCCTCGTTCACCGGCGTGCCGTCGTCCTCGCGCTTCCAGCCGATCTGGCCGCCGGGCTGCTGGAGGCGCAGGACGCATTCGATCGCCGCGTACACGGCGGGCCACATGCGGTCGAGGAAGGTGTCGTCGCCGGTGGCCAGGTAGTGGTGCCAGACGCCGACGGCTATGTACGCGACGAAGTTGGTCTCGCGGCCGCGGTCGGTGACGTCGTCGGCGTCCCCGTCGGCGTACGCGGCGTACCAGGAGCCGTCCTCGTTCTGGTGCCGGCGCAGCCATTCGTAGGCGCGCTCGGCGGCCTCGTGCTCGCCGGCCGCGTCCAGGGCCATGGCCGCCTCGGTGTGGTCCCACGGGTCGAGGTGGTGCCCGCGGAACCACGGGATGGCACCGTCCGCGCGCTGCACCGCGAGGATGCCGCGCACGGTGGCGGCGGCCTCCTCTGCGGTGAGGACCCCGGGCAGGACCAGGTGTTCTGTCCGGGGTGTGGTCACTTGGTGTCCGCCCCGGCCTTGGTCCCGGCTTCCTCGGAGGATCCGGCTCCCTCGGAAGGTCCGGCTTCCTCGGCGACCCGGGGAAGGTGCGGCTTGGTCGCGTACGCCACGAAGCTCTTGCCGATCAGCGGGTTCAGCGCCTCCTCGGCGACCCGGGTGGCCAGCGGCTTCTTCATGATGTCCCAGACCAGCAGCTTGTGGTACGCCCGCACGGGCAGTGCCTTGTCGTTGTCGACGCCGAACGCGCACTTCAGCCACCAGTACGGCGAGTGCAGGGCGTGCGCGTGGTGGGTGCCGTACGGCTTGAGGCCCGCCTCGCGGATCCTGGCCAGCAGCTCGTCCGCCTTGTAGATGCGGATGTGGCCGCCCTCGACCTCGTGGTAGGCGTCGGAGAGCGCCCAGCAGACCTTCTCGGGGCCGTAGCGCGGGACGGTGATGGCTATGCGGCCGCCGGGCCTCAACACCCGGACCATCTCGGCGAGTACGCCCTTGTCGTCGGGGATGTGCTCCATCACCTCGGAGATGATGACGACGTCGAAGGACTCGTCGGGGAAGGGCAGCGCGAGGGCGTCGCCCTCCATCGCGGTGGCGGTCGCGCCCTCGGGGGCCTCCCCGGCCTCCTTCATCGCCGCGAACCACTTGGCGACCTCGCGGATCTCCTCGCCGTTCTGGTCGAGGGCCACGACCTGGGCGCCGCGCCGGTAGCACTCGAAGGCGTGCCGGCCCGCTCCACAGCCGAGATCCAGGACCCGGTCCCCCGGGGCGAGCGGGAACCGGGAGAAATCGACGGTCAGCACGTGGCCCTGCTTTCGCGGTTGGCGCTTTCGCGGTTGGTCTCGACTACTTCATCGACGACTTCGACAGCCTCGCGGGCTTCGACGACCTCGACGGCCTCGCGGGCTTCGACAGCTTGGTCCGCCGCCGGTACGGCGCTCGCGGCGGCCCCCGCCGGGCGCCCCTCCGCGCGGGCGATCGCCTCGCGGTAGTGGGCCACCGTGCCCTCGGCGGCCCGCGCCCAGGTGAACCGCTGGAGCACGCGCTCGCGCCCCGCGCGGCCGAGCCGCCGCCGGAGTTCCGGGTCACCGAGGAGCCGGCTCAGTCCGGCGGCCAGTGCGCCCGGGTCGCCCGGGGGCACCGCGAGGCAGGTCTCGCCGTCGGGTCCGGCGACCTCCGGTATGGCCCCGCCGGTGGTGGCGACCAGCGGCGTACCGGTGGCCATGGCCTCGGCGGCGGGCAGCGAGAACCCCTCGTACAGCGAGGGGACGCAGGCGACCTCGGCCGAGCGGACCAGGTCGACCAGCTCGGCGTCCGAGATGCCCTTGACGAACTCGACGGCGCCTTCGAGGCCGTACCGCTCGACGGCCTGGGCGACCGGGCCCTCGGCGGGCCGCTTGCCGACGACGACCAGGTGGGCGGCGGGGTACTCGGTGCGCACCTTGGCGAGCGCCTCGACGAGGAAGACGAGCCCCTTGAGCGGCACGTCCGCGCTGGAGGTGGTGACGATCCGGCCCGGCACCTGCGCCACGGCCGGATTCGGCGAGAAGAGGTCGGTGTCGGCGCCGATGTGCACGACGTGCATACGGTCGTCGCGTACGCCGAGGTGGTCGACGATCTCCTGGCGGGAGGTGCCGGAGACGGTGAGCACGGACGGCAGCCGCCGCGCGACGCGCTTCTGCATGCGCGTGAACGCGTACCAGCGGCGCACGGACATCCGCCGCTGCCACCCCTCGGCCGCGTCCAGCTCCAACTGCCGGTCGACCGTGATGGGGTGGTGGATGGTGGTGACGAGCGGCGCGCCCACATCGCCCAACAGCCCGTACCCGAGCGTCTGGTTGTCGTGGACGACGTCGAACTCGCCGCGCCGGGCGCGCAGATGGCGGCGGGCGCGGAGCGAGAAGGTCAACGGCTCCGGAAATCCGCCGGTCCACATCGTCGCCACTTCGAGGGCGTCGACCCAGTCGCGGTACTCGTCCCGCTTCGGGGTGCGGAAGGGGTCGGGCTGCCGGTAGAGGTCGAGGCTGGGCAGCTCGGTGAGGGAGATCCCGCCCGGACCGTCGCCGGGAGCGGCGTTCTCGTCGAGCACGGGGTACGGCTGGGAGCCGATCACCTCGACCCGGTGGCCGAGGCGGGCCAGCTCGCGCGAGAGGTGCCGTACGTAGACGCCCTGACCCCCGCAGAACGGGTTCCCTTTATAGGTGAGGAGCGCGATGTTGAGCGGTCGCTCGCCGTCGGCGGCTAGGTCATGCCGGGACCCCGCCTGACTGGCCTCAGCGGTCACTCCTGGCCCCCTTCTCACTGCGATTTCCCGTGAGGTTACGACGAGACGGTAATCTAGAACAAGTTTCAGAGTTGATCGTTCAAGAGGCTCTGAATCTACCGGCTGGTAGAACCGCTGTGAGAGGTGGATCAGGTGATTCACGCCACGGCACCCGCCCTGGCATGCTATTTGATCGCATACCCTCACCGACCGTCACGACTGTCACGGAACGAGACCCATGCCTGCGGAAGTCAAGGTGGAAGCCAGCACCGTGCGACCGGACTCGCCGCCCCTCACGGAGCGGCAGGAGGCCCGTCGGCGCCGCATCCTGCACGCGAGCGCCCAGTTGGCCAGCCGGGGCGGTTTCGACGCCGTACAGATGCGCGAGGTCGCCGAGTCCTCCCAGGTCGCCCTAGGGACGCTCTACCGCTACTTCCCCTCCAAGATCCACCTGCTGGTCGCCACCATGCAGGCCCAGCTGGAGCACATGCACGGCACGCTCCGCAAGAAGCCCCCGACCGGCGAGACGGCCGCCGAGCGCGTCGCCGAGACCCTGATGCGCGCCTTCCGCGCCCTCCAGCGCGAACCCCACCTCGCCGACGCCATGGTCCGCGCCCTCACCTTCGCCGACCGCAGCGTCAGCCCCGAGGTCGACCAGGTCTCCCACCAGACCACCGCGATCATCCTCGACGCCATGGGCCTGGAGAACCCGAGCGCGGAGCAGCTGTCGGCGGTCCGCGTCATCGAACACACCTGGCACTCGGCGCTCATCACCTGGCTCTCCGGCCGCGCCTCCATCGCCCAGGTGAAGATCGACATCGAGACGGTGTGCCGCCTGATCGACCTGACGGCGCCGGACCGGCGCAAGAATTAGGGCCCCGACCGGGGCCCGCGCACACGAAAAGACCTACGAGACGGGTTCCCTGCGCCGGTATTACCCGGATCAGGTGCTGGGGTCGCCATCAGGCCCTGTCCTGCTACCTTCCGGCCTCTCAGCCCGACCGTCGACGTCGGCACCGGCGGATCTACCATCTCTCGCCACTGTCGGCTACTCCGGTCGGCTCCCTCACTCGTCTCGTAGGCTGATTTCTACGATATAACACTCATGCGGGAATACAACCCCTCAGACAGGTTTTTTTTCGGACAATAAGGTAGAGAGCGGGTCGCCTCTAGCCCACGGCCTCCAGCCCGCTCCAGCTGCGCCCGATCGCCTTCTCCCCCGCCCATCGGTCGAGCAGTCGCCGGACCTCGCCCTCCGGGGCCGCCAGGGAGACACGCTGGGCACCGGTGTGGGTGGTGGCGCGCTCCTTGTGGATGGTGCCCTCGCTGCAGCAGGCGCAGTGCGTCACCACACTGCTGGCGGGCTCCGCGCCGAAGTCGTGATCGGCGAACAGGATGGTGAGGGCCTCCAGGTCGGCGGGTTCGCCGGCCGCGACCGTCACCTGGAACGTGGGCAGGCCGGACGGTTCGAAGAGAAGCAGTTCGTCGAAGACGGGGTAGGCCGAGCCGTCGACGACGCGTTCACCGTTGGGCTGACCGTCGTGGAGGACGATCTCTCCGTAGCGACGACCGCCGGTCACGGGCACGTTCATCACGCGCCCGCGCGTCGGACACAGCCGCTCGATCCAGACCACCTCGCGTCGGCCGTCGGTGTCCAGGCGCACGCAGGCGTGGCCGAAGCGGCCGTTGATCTCGCCCTCGCCGTCGGGCAGCTCGATGCCGAAGCCGGTCCAGGCGTCACGGGCGGTGGCCCAGTCGCGGCGCATCGTGGCCACGATGCCGAGGTTCCAGTACGCGGGGTCGCCCTCGCCACGCGGTGAGCGGGCGGCGGCCTGGACACCGAGTTCGTACGCCTTGTCCCAGTTGCGCAGGAACTTGTGGCCGAGGGCGGCGTCGTACCACCACGCCGCGCTCGACTTCTCGTCCGGGAAATGAGCGAGCACCTGTTCGTAGAGGTCGGCGGCGCGCTGCCACTCCTCGGCGTCCCAGGCCGCGTACGCCTGGTTGATCAGCTCCTCTGCCTCGGACTTCCGCACGTTTCCCCGCCCTGTTCTCCCGATCGTTCCTGTGCCGACCGCAGAGCGTAGGCCTCTACTCCTCCGGCGGGAACACCGGCTCCCCGCTGCCCAGCAGGGCGATCGCGATCGCCTCCACCGGGCAGCCCTCCGCCGCCTTCAGGATGCGTTCGTGGGCGTCGGTCTCCGGGTCGGTGGGGTGGGACTGCATGGCGGAGTCGAGGCGGAAGGTGTCCGGGGCGAGGTGGGTGCACTGGGCGGAGCCGATGCAGAGGGAGCGGTCGACCTCCACATGCCAGCGGTCGCCCATGCCTATGCCTCCCCGGCGGCGGCCGACGGCTCGTATCCGGCGGGCAGGTGGATCATCTTGTGCTCCAGGTACTCGCCATAGCCCTCGGGGCCGAACTCCCGCCCCAGGCCGGAGTTCTTGTAGCCGCCGAAGGGGCCGAACATGTCGAGGCTGAAGGTGTTGACGGAGTAGGTGCCGGTGCGGACCTGGCGGGCGATGTCGATGCCGTGCTCGTCGTCAGCGGTCCAGACGCTGCCGCTGAGGCCGTAGTCGGAGTCGTTGGCGATGCTTACGGCCTCGGCCTCGTCGCCGTACGGGAGGAGGCAGATCACCGGGCCGAAGATCTCCTCGCGGGCGATGCGCATGGAGTTGTCGACGTCGCCGAAGAGGGTCGGTTCGACGTACCAGCCGTGTTCCAGGCCGGGGGGACGGCCGCCGCCGGTGAGGATCTTGGCGCCCTCCTCCTGGCCGATGCGGATGTAGTCGAGGCTGCGGCGCTGCTGGCGCTGGGCGACGAGGGGGCCGAGTTCGGTGGCCGGGTCGAGGGGGTCGCCGACCTTGAGCGCGGCGGCGACGGCCGCGAAGGCCTCGGCGAACTCGTCGTAGCGGGAGCGCGGGACGAGGATGCGGGTCTGGGCGACACAGGCCTGGCCGTTGATCATCCAGGCGAAGGGGGAGATGCCGTTGACGGCCGTCTGCGCGTCCGCGTCCGGCAGGATCACGGCCGCCGACTTGCCGCCCAGCTCCAGGGTGACGCGGGTGAGGTTGCGGGCGGCGACCTCCATGACCCGTTTGCCGGCGGCGACCGAGCCGGTGAAGGAGACCTTGTCGACGCCCGGGTGTCCGACCAGGTACTCACTGACCTCGCGGTCGGCGGGGAGGATGGAGAGCACCCCTTCGGGCAGGCCTGCCTCGGCGGCGATCTCCGCCAACAGGTAGGCGTCCAGCGGGGTTTCGGGCGACACCTTCAGGATGGCCGGGCAGCCGGCGAGGAGGGCGGGGGCGAGCTTCGCGGCGGCGGTGAACTGCGGGACGTTCCAGGGGACGACCGCCGCGACCACCCCGACCGGCTCGCGCCGGACGAGGATCTTGCCGAGCACGCCGTCCCGCCGTTCCTCGTACGTGAATCCGCGCGCCGTCGTGATCGCCGCGTCCCACACCATCATCGAGGCGAGCGCCTGCACCATCACGCTGGAGGTGAACGGGGTGCCGTTCTCGGAGCTGATGATCCGGGCGAACTCCTCGTGGCGTACGGCGAAGGCGTCCTTGATCCGGGCGACGACCTCGATGCGTTCGTCGAGGGTCATCCGTGGCCAGGGGCCGTGGTCGAAGGCGTGGCGCGCGGCGGCCACGGCCCGGTCGACATCCGCGCGCGATGCGTGCGGGACGCGGCCGATGACCTCCTCCGTGTGCGGCGAGACCACCTCGATGACGTCCGCGCCCAGGGGGTCGGTCAACTCCCCGCCGATGAACAGCTGTCCGTGTTCCACGAGCTCGGTCATGGCCGCTGCCTCCCGGAGCCACTTCCCTGACGTACCGTCAGGTTCGAATAGGGAACTGATACCAGTTCCAGCGGGAGGAGTCCATGTTGTCCGCGGCTTGTGCGCGGCTTGTGCGCGGGTTGTCGGCGGGTCGTCGGCGGGTTGACCGCCGGTCGGTGGGGGCGCTCGCGCACTCCCACACGCATCCCTAGTGAAACCCGTTCTAGTTATAGTGACCCCATGACACACGTGACCGATCACGACGGAGGCGTACGGTCCATCAAGGTCCCCATCCCGGACAACCCGCTCGGCCACACCCTCGTGTACGTCGTCGACACCGACCGCGGGCCGGTCCTCGTCGACACCGGCTGGGACGACCCGGCGTCGTGGGACACGCTCGCCGCGGGTCTGGCGGCGTGCGGTACGTCGGTCGCGGAGATCCACGGGGTCGTGATCACGCACCATCACCCCGACCACCACGGTCTGTCGGGCGCGGTGCGCGAGGCGTCCGGGGCGTGGATCGCGATGCACGCGGCGGACACGGCGATCGTGCGGCGCACGCGCGGGACCGGCCCGGACCGCTGGTACTCCTACATGACGGACAAGCTCACGGCCGCGGGCGCCCCCGAGGAACACCTCGCCCCTCTCCGCACTCCTCGCCGCCCCCACGCCCTGCCCGGCTTCTCCCCCGCGCTCCCCGACCGCGAGATCGTCCCCGGCGAACTCCTCGACCTCCCCGGCCGCCGCGTCCGCGCGATCTGGACGCCGGGCCACACGCCCGGACACGTCTGTCTCCACCTGGAGGAGTCGCACCCCTCCCAACTCCCGGGCCACGGCCGCCTGTTCTCCGGCGACCACCTCCTCCCCGAGATCAGCCCGCACATCGGGCTCTACGAGGACCCGGACGACGACACCGTCACCGACCCGCTCGGCGACTACCTCGACTCCCTGGAACGCGTCGGCCGCCTCGCCCCCGCCGAGGTTCTCCCCGCCCACCAGTACGCGTTCACCGACACCGCCGCCCGCGTACGGGAGTTGCTGGCCCACCACGAGTCCCGGCTCACCGGCCTGCTCACCCTCCTCGCTTCTCCCCTCACCCCGTGGCAACTCGCCGAACGCATGGAGTGGAACCGCCCCTGGCCCCAGATCCCCTTCGGCTCCCGCAACATCGCGGTCTCCGAGGCGGAGGCCCATCTGCGGCGACTGGTGAAGCTGGGGCGGGCGGAGGCGGTGGCGGGGAGCGATCCGGTGACGTATGCGGCGGTGTGAGGGGGCGTTCATCGGGACCGGCGCCCTGATGGTGGGGCCGTCGCGGGCAGGTGCGGTTCGCAGGCACCCGGCTCACCGTGCCCTCAGGCCGCCGTCCCCGGATCCGTGAGGGAGCGGATCAACTCCTCGGCGGCTTCGACGAGTTCCACTTCGTGCACGGTCATCGTCGGGTTGACCGCCCGGCGTCGCCTCGCCTCTACGAGGCCCTCTTCCGTCAGGGCGGAGGGACCGTCGGGCTGGTGGGCGAGGAGGGAGACGAGGGTGGCGTGGGCCATCTCGGCACGGAAGTCGGCGGTGTCGACGGCGACTTGGGCGAGGATCATCGCGGAGATGCCCCAGTCGAGACCGGGGGGTCCCTCCTCGGCGTTGCTCCAGTCGATGACCTGGGGGCCGTGGGGCGTGACGATGACGTTCTCGGGGTGCAGGTCCAGGTGGAGGACGCGGGATGCGGGGGCGGCTTGGCCGTGGGGCGCGGATACGGCCTGGGCGCAGGGCGTGGAGAGGTCGTGGTTGCGAGGCGGGAGGGCGTGCAGGGCGTGCAGGAGGCGGGCCAGGGTGGCGCCGACCTGCGCCGGGTCGAGTCGGCCGGCGCCGAAGGCCTCCAGCATCGTCGGCCCGGACAGCCGCTCCAGCACCATCTCCGTACGGGTCGCCGAGCGCACGCGCGGGACGGGGTACCCGTGACCCCGCACGTACTCCATGACCTCGGCCTCGGCGGCCGCGTCCCCCCAGCCGTCCCGGTAGCGCCGCAACACCCAGGCTCCGGCGGGACCACCGGGTCCGGCGAGTCCGCCGGCTCCGTCACGCCTGCCGGGTCCGTTGACTCCGTCCTGCACGCCGGGTCCGCCGACTCCGCCCTGCCCGTCGTCCCCGCCGACCGCATCGCCTCCGTCGCGCTCGCCGGGCCCCGCAGGCCCGTCGACCCTGCCGCGGCCGCCGGGTCCGGTATGTCCGTCGACTCCGTCACGGTCGTCCAGTCCGTCGGGGGCGCCGGCTCCGCCGAGGTCGGCGAGGGCGCCGTGCCCGTCCGTTCCGGACTCGCTTTCGTCGTCGTGGAGTTCGTACACGTCGGCCGTGCGCCCCGCCCCGAGCAGTCTCCCCGTACGCATGGCCCGAACCTATCCCGGCGCACAGACGGCCCTCAGGCTTTTTACTACCGGCAGCTAGAGGGACCGGGTCGTCATCACGCCCGTACGGTGTCCTGAAGGCACTGCGCCGGGCCACCCGCAGGGCCGCCTTCGAGAGCGCGGTCACCTTCACCCCGCCCACCCGATGACCCCCACGTGAGGCACCGCCCACCGTCCGCTACGTGAGCCGTGAACCACCCCACAGGACCCATGTCACATACGAACCGGGGTCGTAGATCGAAGTGCATGGCATGCACACGGCCTTATCCGCGCTGACCTGCGCTTTGAGAGCCACGTCACAGAGAGGGCCGTCGGGACGCATACGACCACAACTAGCAAAAGGGGTCATTGCGGACGGCCGCTCCGGCTGTTTCTCTGGATGAGTCGCAACGGCGCCGACGTGCCCACCCGGGCCTCGGCGCCGACGCACGCCCCCACCGCACATCACGTGGTGAAGGCATGCCCGCGACGGCCATGTCCCCGAAGAAAAGGCTCCCCGTGACCGTCTCCGTCCTCCGCCGCATCGCCTCCCCGAAGAAGGCCCTCGCCGGTGTCACCCTGGCCGCTGCCGCCACCGGTGCCCTGTTCACCGCCGCGCCCGCCCAGGCCGCGTCGGAGGCCTCTCAGGCTCAGGCTGTCGCGAAGAAGATGATCGCGGACTCGGGCCAGTACAAGTGCTTCTCCAACATCGTCGACCACGAGAGCGACTGGGACGTCAACGCGACGAACGCGTCCTCCGGTGCCTACGGCCTGGTCCAGGCGCTCCCCGGCTCGAAGATGTCCTCCGCCGGCTCCGACTGGAAGACCAACGCCGCCACCCAGATCAAGTGGGGCGTGGACTACATGAAGGACCGCTACGGCAGCCCCTGTGGCGCGTGGAACTTCTGGCAGGCCAACAACTGGTACTGATCCAGCACCACCGGCACCACCCGCACCACCGGCACGGCTGACGCAGCCGGCCCAGCCGGCCCAGACCGAAGGCGGCGGCCCCCGATCCCCGGGGCCGCCGTCTTCGTCATCCCCCGCTGAGCGTCGGCGACCGCTTCAGTCACCGCCTTATCCGGCACTCGAACCACACGGTCTTGCCTCCGGCACCCCTGGGCCCCACCCCCCACTTGTCGGACACCGCGCCCAACAGCGTCAGCCCGCGACCGCGTTCCGAGTCCGGCGGCACGTCGTCCCGTACGACGGGGAGTTGAGCCGATCCGTCACCGACCTCCACCCGGACTCCGGCGCCCGCCCGCAGCAACAGCAGCGTGCAGCGCCGGTCCGGGACATGTCGTACGACGTTGGCGAGCAGCTCGGTCACGCCCAGTTCCACGGCGTCGGCCAGCTCCGCCATCGCCCACTCGTCGAGATACGAGCGGACGATCCGGCGGAGGTGATGCGCGGAGTGCTCACCGACGGTGAGGCAGATCCGGTACTGGGCCGGTGGAGCACCCAGGAGGAAGGGGGGAAAGTGTGCGTTCACGCTACAAGACTGCCCCGTCGCGGCTACTGTCAGCTACAGATCGGACACAACCTGTTAAAGAGTGAGTTGAAGCTCAGCAGAGGGGACCGCACGTGACCCAGATCCACACCCTCGATCCCGGCGCCTCACCACTGGACTACTACGGCTTCGAGTTGCGGCGCTGCCGCGAGGCCGCGGGCCTGACGCAGAAGCAATTGGGGGACATCCTCGGGTACACCGAGTCGCTGGTTGGCCAGATCGAGACGGCGAGAAAGTGCCCGACGCTGGAGTTCAGCGAACGGGTGGATGTGGCGCTGGAGACGGGCGGGCTGCTGTCCCGGCTGGCCGTGCTGGTGATGCGCCATCAACTTCCCGCCTGGTTCCAGCAGGTGGCTGAGCTGGAAGTGCGAGCCACCGAGATCTGCTCGTTCCAGACACACATGGTCCTCGGTCTCCTCCAGACGGAGAAGTACGCAAGGGCCGTGCTGGGCAGCCTTGACCGGTCCGATCTCGACGACCGAGTCGCTGTACGGCTGGCCCGCCAGCGCGTCTTCGAAAAGGAGGAACCGCCCACGTTCTGGGCCATCCTCAGCGAGGCCGCGCTCTATCAAGAGATCGGCGGCGCAGACGTCATGCGAGGCCAACTGCGGAAACTGTTGGCGTCCGAGAACAACCCCCGGATC
The DNA here is from genome assembly GCF_042802555.1 of Streptomyces sp. NPDC057474. Lineage (NCBI taxonomy): Bacteria > Bacillati > Actinomycetota > Actinomycetes > Kitasatosporales > Streptomycetaceae > Streptomyces > Streptomyces sp. NPDC057474. The sequence continues at coordinate 12,228 of NZ_JBHVDX010000140.1, forward strand.
AACATCCAAGTCCTGCCGTTCTCGGCCGGAGCACACGTCGGACTACAAGGCTCGTTCGACCTCTATCGCTTCGAGCGCGACCCAGCCATCGTTTACACCGAGGGCTACGGCCGTGGGCATCCGACCGCCGATCGAGCAACCGCCAGGGACTGCTCGCTCCGTTACGATCATCTGCAGGCCGCTGCGCTCTCCCTCGGGGACTCGGCGGAGCTAATCCGACGTGTGATGGAGGAACGCTATGGGGGCCAACGTGAATCCGGTCGGGATCCAGTGGCGTAAGTCCAGCTACAGCGGCGACCAAGGCGGCCAATGCATCGAATGCGCGCCCCTCGGCCCCCTGGCCTGGCGCAAGTCGTCGCACAGCGGCGACCAGGGCGGCGAGTGTGTAGAGATCACCGAAACCCCCTCCCCCACCATCGCCATCCGCGACTCCAAGAACCCGGTGGGCCCCCAACTCACCCTGGACCCCGTCGCGTTCAGCTCCTTCCTCGGCTGGGCCGCGTCAGCACACGCCGCCTGAATCCTGGTCCGGCAGGTACAAGGCCCTCTCCTGCTGGGTGAGGTCGCGGTGGACCGCCCGGCAGATGTTGGTGATCGCCTTGGCCGGGAGAGGCAGGGCCGCGTCCCACAGGCGTAGGCGGTCCTCGTAGTCACCGACCGCGAGGGTGCGCCCGTCCGGGCTGAACGCCAGCCGCGCGGCGCCCCCTCCGGGGAGGGTCGCGCGGGCGTACCTCGTGGCGGTGTCCCACAGCCGTACCGAGCTGCCGGCGGCAGTGGCCAGCGTACGGCCGTCCGGGCTGAACGCCAGTTCCACCGGGCCCTCCGTGAGGCTCACGGTCAACGTCGCGTCGAGGTCTCCCGTCTCGATGTTCCACAGCCGTACCTTGCCGTCGGCGTTGGCGGAGGCGAGGGTGCGGCCGTCCGGGCTGAACGCCATCGACTCCACCTGCCTGAACATCAGGGCGAGGTCGCCCTCGGCGCCCTTCGGCGTGGCCCGGCCGGCAGGTTCGGTGAGCCTGGTCCGGATACGGCCGGTGGAGGCGTCACGTAGCCGGATCTCCCCCTCCTGGCCTCCGGTCGTGGCGAAGACGTCGCCCGTGGGACTGAAGGCCAGCTGCGAGCCGTCTTCGACCTTGGGAAGTTCGGCGCGGGGACGCCCGGTCCCGGTGTCCCACAGCACGAGGCCGTCGCCCACCGTCACCAGCGTGCGGCCGTCGGGGCTGAACGCCATGCCGTTGACGAAGCGGCTGGGGAGAGTGGTCCGCAGGCGCCGGGTGCGGACGTCCCACAGCTGCGCCCGGACGTCGTTGGTGAGGGCGAGCGTCCTGCCGTCGGGGCTGAAGAGGACCGGCCCCACATGGGTCAGACCCTCGTCGAGTACGGCTCGCGTGCGGCGGGTGGCCGTGTCCCACAGCCGTACCGTGCTGGTGATCTCGCTGAAGTCGTCGGTGGTCCGGACGCTGCTGGTGACGAGGGTGTCGCCGTCGGGGCTGAACGCCACGGACTCCAGGTCACCGTCGGGAACATCCAGCGTGGCGCGGGGACGGTTCGTGCCCGCGTTCCACAGTCGGACGCTGACGTCGCCGCCGCCGGACCTGTCGGCCTCGTTGCCCGCCACCAGGTCGTTGCCGTCAGGGCTGAACACCACCGACATCACGGGGCTGGTGTGGCCGGTGAGCGTGGTGTCGGAGCGGCCGGTGCCGAGGTCCCAGAGGCGTACGGTGCTGTCGTAGCTGCCGGCGGCCAGGGTCTTCCCGTCCGGGCTGAACGCCATCGACTCGACGCGGCTGCTGGCACTGGTGAGGGTGGTCCGCTGCTTGCCGTCGGCCACGTCCCACAGATGTACGGTGCCGTCCTCGGTACCGGTGGCCAGGATCTTCCCTTCGGAGTCGAACGCGAGTGAACTGACCACTCCCGTACTGCTTTTGAGGGTGGACAGCACTCTTCCGGTGTCCAGGTCCCACAGTTGCGCGGTGTGGTCCCGGGTGCTGGTGGCGAGGGTGCGTCCGTCGGGGCTGAACGCCACCGCCATCTCCAGACCGGTGGGGCCCTCGAGGGTGGTCGCGACGCGGCCGGTGGCCACGTCCAGTACCTGCCCGCCCTCCGCGACGGCCAGCGCGCGGCCGTCGCGATCGAAGCCGACCGCCGCCATGTTGTCGTCGTCGGGCTCACGGACGGCGACCGATGCCCGTACCCGTCCGGTGTCCAGGTCCCACAGCCGTGCCTCGTCGTTGTGACTGGTGGCGAAGGTCCTGCCGTCCGGGCCGAAGGCCACGGTGCGCACGAGGTCGGGGTCGTCCTCGTCCGTACGGCCGGTGAGCACGTTCCGGGTACGTCCGGTCGCCGGGTCCCACAGCCGTACCGTGCCGTCGAAACTGCCGCTGGCGAGGGTCTTCCCGTCGGGGCTGTAGACCAGGGCGGACACGGTTCCGGCGTGTCCGGTCAGCCGGCGTTCGAGCGGGACGGCCGCGGCGGCGTACAGGCTCCGCGTGGCCTCGCGGGTGGGGCTCGTGCGGTACGCCTTGATGGCCAGGAGCGAGGCGAGGTCGGTGTCGCTCTCCAGCAGGGCGGCGGACTGCGCGGCCAACTGTCGGGAAAGTCCGTCGCGTTGGGCGTCCAGGGCGCTCTGGCGCTGCCAGTAGGCGACGGCCGTGGCGGTCAGGGCGAGGGCGAGGAGGCAGGCGAGGGAGCCGACGAGGGCGCGCAGGCGGCGGGTGGTCCTGGCTCTGGCGCGTTCTTCCTGGTCGAGGGCGGATAGGCCGGCGGTGAGGAAGGCGGCTTCCTGGTCGGTCAGGTCGTCGGTGTGGCGCGGGCCCCCGAAGTACTCCCGAGCCGTGACGAGCCGGCTCCCCCGGTACAGCGCGCCCGCGTCGCGGCCCAACTCCTCCCAGGCGCGGGCCGCCTCGGTCAGTTGCCGGTGGGCGCGCAGGCGGTCCCGGTCCTCCTCGATCCAGCCGCGCAGACGAGGCCAGGCGGTGATGAGCGCCTCGTGGGCGACTTCGACGATCGGGCCGTCGAGGGTGAGCAGCCGCGCCCGGGTGAGCGCCTCAAGGACCTCGGCGACCTCCTCCCGACCGGTGCCCGTGGTCTCCAGCTCGGCCCTGCCGGCGGGCCGACGCGTGTCGGGCGTGCCGTCGCCCGGGGAGATAAGCCGCAGCAGCACCCGGCGTGCCGTGGCCGCCTCGCCCTCGGTGAACCGGCTGTAGACGTCCTCGGCGGTCTTGGCGATCGCCCCGTCCAGTCCGCCGGCCGCCTCGTACCCGGCCAGGGTCAGCGTCTTGCCCCGGCGCCGCCGCCATGTCTCCAGCAGTACGTGCGACAGCAGCGGCAGCCCGCCGGGCGCGTCGGTGATCACCTCGACCAGCCGCGTCGTCAGCGCCCGCTCCACGGTCAGCCCGGCGGCCGCGGCCGGCTTGACGACGACCTCGCGCAGCTCCTCCGAACTCAGCGGCCCGGCGAGCAGATTGGCGTCCCCCAGCGCCTCGGCCAGCTCACGGTGCTCGGCGCACCGGCCGTAGAAGTCCGCGCGCACCGCCAACAGCACCCGCAACCGGCTCTGCGGCTCGCGCGCGGTCAGCAACAGGTCGATGAAACGGGCCCGTTCCGCCGCGTCGTGGCAGAGGGTGAAAACCTCCTCGAACTGGTCGACGACCACGAGCGTGTCACCGTCGCTGTCGTTGTCGCCCCTCCGACCGCCACCATCGCCGTCACTGCCGCCCTCGCCGCGGCCCTCGCCGCCGCCCTCGCCGCCACCATCGCCGTCACTGCCGCCCTCGCCGCCGCCCCGGCGGCTGTCCCTCGCGTCCAGCAGAAGGTCGTACGTGCGGGCCAGTTGGTCGCCGGGCGTCAGGATCCGAATCCCGGACAAGCGCGGGTCCCGCTCCTGCGACTCCCGGAGGACGGGTATCAGACCGGCGCGCAGCAGGGAGGACTTGCCGATCCCCGACGGACCGAAGACCGCCGCGAACCGTCGGCGACGCAGCAGCCCGACAAGCTCGGCGGTGAGCCGGTCCCGGCCGAAGAAGAGGCCGCTGTCGTCGGTCTCGAACCGGGCGAGTCCCCGGTACGGCGGCTCCCCGCCCGTCCCGTCGTTCTCCGGGTCGAACGCGGCGGCCTCCTCGACCGCCTGGTGCCACCGGATCTCCCACTCCGCCGGGTCGCCCCCGCAGGCCCGCACGAAGGCCAGGGCCACCGGCAGCGTGGGCAACTGCTCGCCGCCCGCCGCCTGGGAGAGGGTGGTGATCGAATAGCCCGCCTGCCCGGCCATCGCCCGGTAGGTGCGACCGCCCGCCTCGGTCCGCAGTTTCCGCAACTCGAACGCGAACCGCTGCACCGGCCCGGCCCCCGGATCGACCGGCACCTCACGACGACCCGCCACCGCGCTGATCCCCTCCCGCCACACCCACACCGTCCCGGACAACCAACGTACGCATCCGGCCACCTAAGCGGAGAGATCGCGTCCAGCCATTGTTTGGCATGCTCGACACCCCTGCCTAACAATGCGCGACCCGGTGAAATCAGTGGTGTGGGCGGTACGGGGGCCGCACACGACGGGGGACGGAGCGGCACGGCCACGGGGGACTTGCCGCTCACGGGGGAAGGGAAAGGGGCGGCACGACCAGCCGCCACGGGGGACAAGGGCGGCACGGGGGACTTGCCGCCACGGGGGAGGGCCCTGCTGGCCGCGGGACGACCAGCAGGGCCATTTCCGTCTCAGGGCGCCGGACATCGGCCGGACGGCCGCCGGCCGACAGTCGACCGGCGGCGGGTCACAACCGCTGGATGATCGTCCCGGTCGCCAGCCCGCCGCCCGCGCACATCGTCACCAGCGCGAACTCCTTGTCGGTCCGCTCCAGTTCGTGCAGCGCGGTCGTGATGAGCCGCGCGCCCGTCGCGCCCACCGGGTGCCCGAGGGCGATCGCGCCGCCGTTGACGTTGACCTTCGCCAGGTCCTGGTCGAAGACCTGCGCCCAGCTCAGCACCACCGACGCGAAGGCCTCGTTGATCTCGACCAGGTCGATGTCCTTGAGCGACATCCCGGCCTTCCCCAGCACGGCCTTGGTCGCGTCGATCGGCCCGTCGAGGTGGAAGTGGGGGTCGGCGCCCACGAGAGCCTGGGCCACGATCCGCGCCCGGGGCCGCAGCTTCAGCGCGCGGGCCATCCGCTTCGACGCCCACATGATCGCCGCCGCGCCGTCGCTGATCTGGGACGAGTTGCCCGCCGTATGGATCGCCGTCGGCATGATCGGCTTGAGCCGGGCCAGCGCCTCCATGGACGTGTCGCGCAGCCCCTCGTCGTGGTCGACGAGCCGCCACATGCCCTGCCCGGCGCCCTGCTCCGCCTCGGTCGTCGGCACCTGGACAGCGAACGTCTCCTTCTTGAACCGCTCCTCGGCCCACGCGGCGGCGGCCCGCTCCTGGGAGATCAGCCCCAGCGCGTCCACGTTCTCCCGGGTGAGCCCCCGGTGCCGGGCGATCCGCTCCGCCGCCTCGAACTGGTTCGGCAGGTCGACGTTCCACTCCTCCGGGAACGGCTTCCCGGGCCCGTGCTTGGACCCCGACCCGAGCGGCACCCGGGACATGGCCTCGACCCCGCAGCTGATCCCGACGTCGATGACGCCCGCCGAGACCATGTTGGCCACCATGTGCGACGCCTGCTGCGAGGAGCCGCACTGACAGTCGACGGTCGTCGCGGCCGTCTCGTACGGCAGGCCCATGGTCAGCCAGGCCGTGCGCGCGGGGTTCATGGACTGTTCGCCGGCGTGGGTCACCGTGCCGCCGACGATCTGCTCGACGCAGTCGGCGGGGATGCCGGTGCGGCCGAGGAGTTCACGGTAGGTCTCGCCCAGCAGGTAGGCGGGGTGCAGGTTGGCGAGCGCGCCACCGCGCCTGCCGATGGGGGTGCGTACGGCTTCGACGATCACGGGTTCCGCGGCCATGGGGAATCCTCTCAACGGTTACCCGCGCGGCGCGGGGCGTCCCGGCCCGGCCCGCCACGCAGAACTAGTACGCGTTCTAGTTCTCTTGAGCAGTCTGCTGAGCGTGACTGCGCGACCGCAAGGGGCGTGCGGCAACTGAAAAGCCCGTACCCCTTGCTAGTTGTAGAACCCGTTACTACGGTCACCGCAATTCCCTGTATCTGATGCGCCGTCAGGAGTTGCCGATGCCCTGTCCAGCGCTGCCCGACGGGTTCGACTTCACCGACCCCGACCTGCTGCACCACCGTGTCCCTCTCCCGGAGTTCGCCGAACTGCGCCGCACGGAACCGGTCCACTGGGTCCCGCAGGCACCCGGCATCGCGGGCTTCGCGGACGACGGCTACTGGGCCGTCACCCGGCACGCGGACGTCAAGTACGTCTCCACGCATCCGGAGTTGTTCTCCTCGACGGTCAACACCGCGATCATCCGCTTCAACGAGCACATCGAGCGCGACGCGATCGACGCCCAGCGCCTGATCCTGCTGAACATGGACCCGCCGGAGCACACCCGTGTCCGCCAGATCGTGCAGCGCGTCTTCACCCCGCGGGCGATCCGCGCGCTGGAGGACAACCTGCGCCACCGTGCCCTGAACATCGCCCGGGAGGCCGTCGCCCATCCCGGCCCCTTCGACTTCGTCACGGAGGTCGCCTGCGAACTCCCCCTGCAGGCCATAGCCGAGCTGATCGGCATCCCGCAGGAGGACCGCATCCGGATCTTCGAGTGGTCGAACCGGATGATCTCGTACGACGACCCGGAGTACGCCATCACCGAGGAGGTCGGCCAGCAGTCGGCGATGGAACTCATCGCGTACGCCATGAACATGGCCGCCGACCGCAAGCAGTGCCCGGCGAAGGACATCGTGACCACGCTGGTGGCCGCCGAGGACGAGGGGAACCTCGCCTCCGACGAGTTCGGGTTCTTCGTGCTGATGCTGGCGGTCGCGGGCAACGAGACGACCCGCAACGCGATCACCCACGGCATGCACGCCTTTCTCACCCACCCCGACCAGTGGGACCTCTACAAGCGTGAGCGCCCGGCGACGGCGGCCGAGGAGATCGTCCGCTGGGCCGCCCCGGTCAACTCCTTCCAGCGCACCGCCACCCAGGACGTCGAACTCGGCGGCAAACTGATCAAGAAGGGCGACCGCGTCGGCATCTTCTACGCCTCCGCCAACCACGACCCGGACGTCTTCGAGAACCCGGACACCTTCGACATCACCCGGGACCCCAACCCCCACCTCGGCTTCGGCGGCGGGGGCCCGCACTTCTGCCTGGGCAAGTCCCTGGCCGTCCTGGAGATCAACCTCATCTTCAACGCGATCGCCGACGCCATGCCGAACCTCAGGCTCGCCGGCGAACCGAGCCGGTTGCGCTCCGCCTGGATCAACGGGGTCAAGCACCTCCAGGTGACCACGGCCTGACCGCCCCACCCCGCTGTGCTCGGGCCGACGGCCTCCCGGCGCCGTCGGCCCGTCCTGCTGGAGGCAGGGGCTTCACCGTTCCTGTGGACCGAGCGGGAGTGAGCCCGTTCAGCCGCGCGCCCCGAACGGTCCTGGGCGAGCTGGTCCCCGGCCTACTCGACCCCGGGGCGACCACACGCATCCTGTGCGTGGTCCGGGCCCGGGAGGCCCCCGCGGCCGGAGGCCGCTGATGGACACAGCCCTGCACGACCTGGCCACACAGGTACAGCCAGAGGCGACGGAGAGGCCCTGAACCATCACACCCGTGAAACAGGGGGCCCCGCACGCTGACGCCGTACCCCGCGTCCCAGATCCCAGATCCCAGATCGCAGATCGCAGATCGCAGATCGCACGATCACGCCAACCCAAACAGCCCAGGACAACGCCAGCCCGGAAGCCGACCATCACACGATCGAGCTAATTCGACCCCATGCGCACTCCTTGGCGAGCAGCTACCGCCCCTACACCCCGCCCCTGCCTCCGCGGTCTCCGTCCACTCCGCCACCGTTACGCTGGGCGGCCGCGGCGAGTCGGTCGGTCGTCTGTGGTTGCTCGCGCAGTTCCCCGCGCCCCATTCGGGGCGCGGTGGTGCGAGGGCCGGTCAGGAGGTACGTCAGGCCGAAGCCCGCGCCCACCACCGCCGCGCCGCCGACCGCGTCGAGGATCCAGTGGTTGCCCGTCGCCACGATCGCCAGGAGCGTGAAGAAGGGGTGCATCAGGCCCAGCACCTTCATCCACACCTTGGGCGCGACCAGCGCGATCGTGAGCCCGCACCACAGGGACCAGCCGAAGTGCAGGGACGGCATCGCCGCGTACTGGTTGGCGAGTTCGGTGAGCTTGCCGTAGTCCGGCTGGGAGAAGTCCTGGACGCCGTGGATCGTGTCGATGATGCCGAGGCCGGGCATCAGGCGCGGCGGCGCCAGCGGGTAGAAGAAGAAGCCGACGAGCGCGAGGACCGTGGTGAAGCCGATGGCCGTGCGGGCCCAGCGGTAGTCGGCGGGGCGGCGCCAGTAGAGAACGCCGAGGACGGTCATCGGGACCACGAAGTGGAACGACGTGTAGTAGAAGTCGAAGAAGTCCCGCAGCCAGTCGATCTTGACGACCGTGTGGTTGACCCAGTGCTCGATGTCCATGAACAGGGCCTTCTCGACGGCGAGGACCTGCCCGGCGTGGTCCTCGGCGGCGGCCCGGCTGCCGGTGGCCTCCAGACGGGTGCGCTGATAGGCGGCGTACGTGACGCGGATCAGCAGCAGTTCGAGGAGGAGGTTCGGGCGGGTCGCCACCCGGCGCAGCAGCGGGGCCCAGCTGAACCGGGTCTCCGCCTTCGGGGCGTACTCCGTGGGGATCGGCGCCCGGTAGTACTCCGAGGTGCGGGACAGGAACGGCACGACGAGCGCGGCGGCGAGCGCGGCCAGCAGGACGACGTTGTCACGCGGCGCGTGCAAAACGCCCACGTTCGGCACCATCATCTTCGCGGGCAGCGTCATCACCAGGACGACGGCGACCGGCCACACGTAACGCGACGAGGCATTTTTGCCGACCCGGCCGACCACCGCGAGCAACACCCACAGCAGCTGGTGCTTCCAGGACGTCGGCGAGACGGCGACCACGACACAGCCGGTGACGGCGACCGCGAGCAGCAGCTGCCCGTCCCGGGCGTAGTAGATGGCCCGCCGCATGCCGAGCACGGAGACGGCGGCGGCCAGCGCGAAGAAGACGACGATCTCCAGCGGGCCCTCCAGGCCGAGCCGGAGCAGCGCGCCGTGCAGGGACTGGTTGGCGAGGTCGTCCGCACGGCCGCCGAGGCCGACGCCGGCGAGGTGGTGCACCCAGTAGGTGTACGAGTCGTGCGGCATCGCGGCCCAGGCCAGCGCGGTGGCCCCGGCGAACGTGATCCCGGTGCTCGCGGCGGCGCGCTTGCGGCCGGTGAACCACAGCAGCGGCACGAACAGCAGCACGGTCGGCTGGAAGGCCGCGGCGAGCCCTATGCAGACCCCGCTGGTGCGCTCGCCCCGGACCGCGAAGCAGCCCGCGAGGACGAGCAGGACGGGGAGGATGCTGGTCTGGCCCAGATACAGCGTGTTGCGCACCGGCAGCGACAGCATCAGCAGGGTGACCGCGACGGGGGCGGCGAGCAGTGCCGTACGGCGGGTGACGGGCTGGGGCAGGGCGCGGGCGGCGACCAGGCCGAGGGCGACGACCAGCAGGAGGGTGCCGAAGGTCCAGCCCCAGCCGAGCGCCTGTTCGGCCATTCGGGTGAGGGGCTTGAGGACGAGGCCGCCGAAGGGCGTGCCCGTGAACCGCGTCGAGTCGTACAGCGAGCCGTTCACGTGCAGGACGCCGCTGGGCCCGACCCAGGTCTCCAGATCCGTCAGCCGCTCGCCCCTGGGCGTGTTCAGCACGACCGCGATCTGTCGCACCGCCAGGATCGCGGCGACCAGCCACAGCACGGCCCGTACCGTCCCCAGCCGGCCCGCCGTCGAGCCCGCTCCGGCGGCACCGCCCGGTCTGCTCTGCTCCGTCGCCACGCGCTGTCGTCCTCCCGCCCCGTTGACGTCCCACCGAGAAGGCTCGCACTGTCCCGGTTGTGAGACGCGGGCAACCCCCTCTTCACCTGAGAGTCGCCCCTGTTTTGTCCGGATGACGATAGTGCGCGGAAGGTTGCCCGCACCCTCAAGGGCACGACGCGGGTCACAGATGCACATCACGAGCGGGGTTGTGACAGGCCACTGACAAACACCTGGAAGCATGGCTGCGGGCAAGACGGCACGTCAGCGGTGCAGCAGGAGGGCACGGGGGATGAGGGGATGAAGGGTTTCGTATGGGGGCGCACGCGTCCGGCGGAGTGGGCGCACGGGAGGCGCGAAGCTCGCGGACGGCTGCTGGTGGTCGTCCTCGCCCTGCTGGGGCTCCAGCTGGCGTCGCTCGTGGCACCGGCGTACGCCTGCGGCTGCGGCGCGGTGCCGGACAACCAGCGGAACACGTGAGGGCGGTACGGACTTCCTCACCGCCGTCGAGCAGGACTTCCCGCGGCCGGAGCGGATCTCCGGCGACCACACGCTGCGGCGGGCCGCGGCCGACGACACCTATCGAAAGGTCATCTACGTGGACGAGATGTGGACCATGTGGGGCATCCCCGGCTGGCTGCTGTCGTTCGGCATCGGCATCGCCGTGCTGGCGATCAAGGCGGTGGCGGTCGCGATCGTGCTCAGGCGCAACGCGAAGCGGCAACTGCCGCCCATGCCGCCGCCGGGCGCGGCCTTCATGCCGCCGGGTGCCTACCCGCAGGGTGCGCCGATGCCGCCAGGTGCCTACCAGCCCGGGGCGCCCGCGGCGCCGGCCGACCAGAAGCCCGGGCCGAACGACTGAAACACACCCTGGAACCGCTGACAGAGGGCCTGCCCCGCGCCTATATTCATTAGCGCACCTACTTAGCTGATCTAAATAACTGTCCTGATGAAAGGCGCGGGAGGCACAGCTTCATGAGCGAGTCGCGGACCTGGGACGACGTCGACGACTACTTCACCACCCACCTCGCCCCGAACGACGAGGCCCTGGCGGCGGCGCTGCGCGACAACGAGGCGGCCGGACTCCCGGCCATCGACGTCGCCGCCAACCAGGGCAAGTTCCTCCATCTCCTCGCCCAGATCCAGGGCGCCCGCCGCATCCTGGAGATCGGCACCCTCGGCGGCTACAGCACCATCTGGCTGGCCCGGGCGCTGCCCGCCGACGGCCGGCTGATCTCCCTGGAGTACAGCGCCCGGCACGCGGAGGTCGCGTGCCGCAACATCGCGCGCGCCGGGCTCGACGGGCTCGTCGAGGTACGGGTCGGCCCGGCCCTGGAGTCGCTGCCCAAGCTGACCGACGAGAACCCCGAGCCGTTCGACCTGGTCTTCATCGACGCGGACAAGGCCAACAACCCGCACTACGTGGAGTGGGCCCTCAGGCTCACCCGGGGCGGCAGCGTCATCGTCGTCGACAACGTCGTACGCGGCGGCCGGGTCGCCGACGCCGACAACACCGAGCCGGACGTCCGCGGCACCCGGGCCGCCATCGAACTCATCGCCGCGCACCCGAAGTTGAGCGGCACGGCGATCCAGACGGTGGGCAGCAAGGGGTACGACGGCTTCGCGCTGGCCCGGGTGCTGGACTGACCTCGCCTCCGGATCCGGACCGACACGCCCCGGGGCCTGGACCGACCTGGTCCCCGGGGCCGGGGTCGGGGCCGGCCCGTCAGGCCTCGTGGTAGAAGCCCACGTTGACGCTGCGGGGGCCCGTGCGGTCGTAGATGACGAGTTCGCCGGAGCCGCCGTGCGGGAGCTTCGCCGTGCCGCCGTACGGGAGCGGCGAGGGCTGGTGGCCGAGCAGGGTCAGCCGCACCTCGGAGGACGGGTCGGCGTGCGAGCCGCGCAGCCAGGTGACCTGCCAGCTCCCGTCGGGGGCGCACAGGAACTCCAGATGCACGCGGGAGACGAAGAGCCAGTCGTCGGGTGTCGCGAGACGGCACACCGCCCGATCGCGGCCCACCCGGAGCACGCCGCCCGGCTCGCTGGGCGCGTCGGCCATCTGCATGCCGGCCGTCGCCCCGGCGTCCGCCTCGGAGACCGAGGCCATGGTGAGTTCGAGCACGTACCGCTCCTAACGGGTCAAACTCCAATTGTCGCTGCGCACGGCGCGTTTGGCGCGCCGCCGCCGCATGATAATTCGCCGGATCGTCCTGTTGTGCGGGCTCCGGCACAATGGAGTCATGACCGAGCGAAAGCCACCCGGTGTCAGCTTCGAGTCCTTCGTCGACAAACAGATCCGCGACGCGGAGGCGCGCGGCGACTTCCAGGCCCTGCCCGGCGTGGGCCGACCGCTGCAGAGCGACGACACGACCTACGACGAACTCTGGTGGATCAAGCAGAAGATGGCCCGTGAGGGCATGTCCGTCCTGCCACCGACGCTGGCCCTGCGCAAGGAAGCGGAAGACGCTCTCGCGGCCGCCGCCCAGGCCCCTTCCGAACCCGCGGTCCGCAAGATCATCACCGAGATCAACGCCAGGATCCGCGAGATGATGTTCAGGCCGCCACCGGGACCGCCACTGGGCCTGAAGCCGTACGACGTGGAAGAGGTCGTACGACAGTGGCGTGAGCGCCGGGAGGGGTGACCGCAGGAGCCCGAGTTCTCCGCGAAGCCCCCACAGGGGAGTGGCTCGCCGCCTTCCCCCACCTGCGGGAGTCGGGCTTTCCCCTAGTCACCACAACGCCCAGACGACGCCACCGAGGAGGCCCAGCGCCACCAGAGCGGCGAGAAGCGAGAGGACGAAGGGCCTCGGCGCACCGCTCATCTGTTGCTCGTAGGCCGGCTGTTGCGCGGGGGCCGGCTGTTGCTTGCGGACCGGTGACCCCGCGGGCTTCCGTCGAACCTGCGTGCGTTCCACTGCGCAGACGCCGTCGGCGTCCATCGACCACGTCGTGCCCGTGGCCGAGTCCGTCGCCGAGGCGCGCAGTAAGGCGTTGCCGTCGATTTCGAACATCACCTCGATGTCCACCGCCCCGCCGTTCGCGGGCCTGGTCAGATCGGTGAGGCGCAGGACACCGAGTTGCTCGTTGTCGGCCGCGGTCTCGCTCTCTCCCTGCAGGATCGGGATCTGTACAGTCGCCGCGTCCAGGTCCCGGGGCAGTGTGAACAGCTCCGACCGCTTCGTCGGGATGGTGGTGTTGCGCTCAATGAGCCTGTTCATCGAGCCGCCTCGGATGGCGATCCCCAAGGAACGAGCGGTCGCATCCAGGAGCAGGATGTCGTGGACGACCCCCGTGAGCACTCCCGCCTGGAGTGCGGCCCCGTACGCGACGCTCTCGCTCGACTGCGTGACCATGGCGGGGGCGTGATCGCCGAAGTGATCCCGGAGCAGGGAGATCATCGCGGGCATCCGTGTCGATCCTCCGGTCATGACGACCCTGGACACTTCCGACACCGCGATACCCGCATCCACGAACACCTGAGCCAAGGGCGCCGCGCACCGGTCCAGAAGGGGCCGGGTCACCTGCTGGAACTCGTGCCGTGTCAACCGGTCGTGCAGATGCAGCTGCCCCTGCGCGGACGCGGCGACACAGGGCACCTCGATCGTGGCCTCGGTGGCCGACGACAGTTCGACCTTGGCCTTCTCGGCGGCCTCGCACAGCCGGCGCAGGGACGTCGGGTCGGCCGCCGGGTCCACCCCGTGCAGGCTCCTGAAGCGGGCGGCGAGGTGCCGGGCCGTCTCCATGTCCCAGTCGTCACCGCCGAGGCGGGCGTCGCCGCCGCTCGCCTTGACCTCGATGACGCCGTCACCGACCTCCACCAACGAGATGTCGAAGGTCCCGCCGCCGCAGTGGACGACGAGCACGGTCTGGTCGTCGCGGTCGATTCCGTCGAACAGGGCTGCAGCCGTGGGCTCGTTGATGATGCGAAGCACCCGCAGGCCCGCGAGCTCGCCCGCTTCCCTGGTGGCCAGGCGCGCGGCATGCGAGAAGTGGGCCGGCACGGTGATGACGGCACCGGTGACCTCCTCGCCCAAGTACGCCTCGGCATCGCGCTTGAGCTTGCCCAGGATCAGTGCGCTGATCCGGCTCGCCCCGTAGGTCCGGCCGCCGCACGCGAACGTCCGGTCGGTACCCATGTGCTGTTTGACGGAGGAGACGGTGCCCTGGACGTTGACGACGGCCTGCCTCCTGGCCGCGTCTCCGATCAACGTCTCGCCGTTCGGGGTGAACGCGACCACGGACGGTGTGGTGCGGGAACCCTCCGCGTTGGGAATGACGAAGGGTTTTTCATACCTCTTGTCGGTGCAGGTGAGCGCGGCGACGACCGAACTGGTCGTGCCCAAGTCGATCCCCACGACACGCGCCATGTCGCTCCCCCTCGAACATTTCACGCAGTCTTGAAGGGGATGCTAAGAGCCTTCGGGCGGCCAGGCCTTCCTCCATGGCGGATGCGCCCCCTGAACGCAACCGTTCGCCAGGGGCTCCCCGCAGGGCGCCGCCCCGCCCACACGTGAGGCCGCGCCCCGGTGCACGACCC
>NZ_JBHVDX010000141.1:0-26459 GCF_042802555.1 Streptomyces sp. NPDC057474
CGTCAGTGCCCGCGGGCTACTTCCGCATGACCTCCGGCTCGTGGCGGCGCAGGAAGCGGGCCACGAGGACACCGCAGATCACGCCGAGCACGATGAGGGCGATCATGTCGAGGCTGTAGGCGCCGACAGTGTGGTCCCACAGCGGGTCCGTGTCGCCCGCCTCCTTGGGCGGGCTGATGTTGTTGAAGTCCAGCGTGGCGCCCGCGGCGGCGACCGCCCAGCGCGACGGCATCAGGTACGAGAACTCGTTGACGCCGGGACTGCCGTGCAGGGCGAAGAGGCAGCCGGTGAAGACGACCTGGACGATCGCGAACATGACCAGCAGCGGCATCGTCTTCTCGGCGGTCTTCACCAGCGAGGAGATGACCAGGCCGAACATCATGGACGTGAAGCCGAGCCCCATGATCGGGATGGAGAGTTCGAGCATGACGGCGAACTTGCCCTCGCCGAAGATCAGCGCCTCGTCCGGGATCGTCCGGCTGGAGAAGCCGATCGCGCCGACCATGGCGCCCTGGAACACGGTGACCGCGCCGAGGACGATCACCTTGGACATCAGGTACGCCGAACGCGACAGACCGGTCGCCCGCTCCCGCTCGTAGATCACCCGTTCCTTGATCAGCTCTCGGACGGAGTTGGCGGCGCCCGCGAAGCACGCGCCGACCGCGAGGATCAGCAGCACCGTGGTGGCCGTGCCGTTCGGGACGGGCAGGCCGCTGGCCTTGTTCACCCCCCGCACCAACAGGTCCTTGTCCGGGTCGATGAGCAGGCTCACCGCGCCGAGGACGGCCGGCAGGATCACCGTCAGCGCCAGGAAGCCCTTGTCGGACGCGATGACGGAGACATAGCGCCGGACCAGGGTGCCGAGCTGCGAGAACCAGCCCTGCGGCTTCGACGGACGCATCGACTGCGGCGGCGGCATGTGCACCGACTGCGGGGCGACGGCGTCGATGTCCGCGGCGTACATCTGGTAGTGCTGCGAGCCCTTCCAGCGGCCCGCCCAGTCGTAGTCGCGGTAGTTCTCGAAGGCGGAGAAGACGTCGGCCCAGGTCTCGTAGCCGAAGAAGTTCAGGGCCTCCTCGGGAGGACCGAAGTACGCCACCGAGCCGCCCGGGGCCATCACCAGGAGCTTGTCGCAGATCGCCAGCTCGGCCACGGAGTGGGTGACCACCAGGACCGTACGGCCGTCGTCGGCGAGGCCGCGCAGCAGCTGCATGACGTCGCGGTCCATGCCCGGGTCGAGGCCGGAGGTCGGCTCGTCCAGGAAGATCAGCGACGGCTTGGTCAACAGCTCCAGGGCGACCGAGACGCGCTTGCGCTGGCCGCCGGAGAGGGAGGTGATCTTCTTGTCCTTGTGGATGTCGAGCTTCAGCTCGCGCAGCACCTCGTCGATACGGGCGTCGCGCTCCTTGGCCGTGGTGTCGGCGGGGAAGCGCAGCTTGGCCGCGTACTTGAGGGCCTTCTTGACGGTCAGCTCCTTGTGCAGGATGTCGTCCTGCGGGACCAGACCGATGCGCTGGCGCAGCTCGGCGAACTGCTTGTACAGGTTCCGGTTGTCGTAGAGGACGTCGCCCTGGTTGGCGGGGCGGTAGCCCGTGAGCGCCTTCAGCAGGGTGGACTTGCCGGAGCCCGAGGGGCCGATGACCGCGATGAGTGACTTCTCCGGGACGCCGAAGGAGACGTCCTTCAGGATCTGCTTGCCACCGTCGACGGTGACCGTCAGATGGCGTGCGGAGAAGGAGACCTCACCGGTGTCGACGAACTCCTCGAGGCGGTCGCCGATGATGCGGAACGTCGAGTGGCCGACGCCGACGATGTCGTTCGGGCCGAGGAGTGCCGTACCGCCCTTGGCTATCGGCATACCGTTGACGAACGTGCCGTTGTGCGAGCCGAGGTCGCGAATCTCGAAGCGGCCGTCGGGGGTCGCGTGGAACTCGGCGTGGTTGCGCGACACCTGCAGGTCGGAGACGACCAGCTCGTTCTCCAGCGCACGACCGATGCGCATGACGCGGCCGAGGGCCAGCTGGTGGAACGTGGTCGGGCTGCGGTCGCCGTAGACCGGCGGCGCCCCCGCGCCACCACCGGGGCCCTGCTGCGGGAAGCCCTGCTGATGCGGGACCTGTGCCTGCTGCGGCTGCTGCCAGTCCGCCTGCGGCGCCTGCTGCTGCGGGGCCTGCTGGGCGGCGTATCCGGCGCTCGCGCCCTGGGCGGCGTACGGCTGCTGCTGTGCGGCAGCGGCGGCGCCGGACATGCTGAGTCTCGGGCCGTCGGTCGCGTTGCCCAGGTGCACGGCCGAGCCGGGACCGACCTCCAGTTGGTGGATCCGCTGGCCCTGCACGAAGGTGCCGTTGGTGCTGCCGTGGTCCTCGATCACCCAACTACGGCCGCCGAAGCTGATCGTGGCGTGACGCCAGGACACCCTGGCATCGTCGAACACGATGTCCCCCTGCGGATCACGTCCGAGGGTATATGCCCTGGACGGATCGAGCGTCCAGGTTTGTCCGTTCAATTCCAGTACGAGTTCCGGCACTCCAGCCCCACTGTGTTGTCCCCCGAATTACCCCCAACACAGGGAGTCTAGGGATGTCGAACATCGGGGGGAACTATTTCAGGCTCGACCCCCTGACCGAAAGTCGGGCCTTGTGAAGAGAACGTACGGGGGCATCTGCCGATCCCGTTGACGGGGCTGAAACCGGGCCGGAGAGTGGTAATCCCACGCGAGGGGGACATCAGCGGTGCAACGCCGCGATGTGGATCGGGGGGTCCGACCATGAGCGACCGGAATGTTGGCCATGGCAGGAGCTTGCCGTGGGGGGACGTGCTGCTCTCCGCGATCGCCGCCGTGAGCTGGGCGTTGATCGGAATGGCGGGTACGGCGGCGCTCGGACTGCATCTGCTGGAGGCCGACTCGGCGGGCGAACTGGGGCCCATGACGGCGGCGGTTGTGGCGCTCGGGGCGGGTGGGTCCGTGACACCGTCCGGCGATGTGTCCGTCTTTGACCTGGAAGGAGCGCAGGCGACCACCGCCATCGAGATCACGCCACTGGGTGTCGGCCTGGTGGGAGCGCTCCTGCTGTCCTGGTTCTTCCTACGGTCCCTGCGCGGCGCGGGAGTTGTGATCGCGCCCGTCGAACTCCTCGCACGCGCGGGCTCGGTGCTCGCGCTCTTCGTGGCTCTGATGGGCGGACTGGCCTGGGCCGGGAACGCCGTCATCACCCTCGACGGAAGTCGACTGGGGATCGACGGACAACTGCCGGGCGGCGGCGACCTCGACAACGTGGAGATCCCCGGGCTCGGGGACATCGGGGACATCGGCGGCGGCCTGCTGCCGGATCGGCTGGGCGACCTGGCCGACGCGAACGCCGAGGTCGGCTTCACGGTCGACACCGTGCCGACCCTGCTCGGCGGCCTGGCGTGGTGCCTCGGAGTACTGCTCATCGCCCTGCTGGCCTCCCGCCGCACTCCCCTGCCACCCGGCCTCGCCGCGGTGCACCGGGTCGTACGGCCGGCCGTGTCCGCGGTGGTCACCGTGCTGCTGGTGGCGGTCCTGGCCGGGCTCGCGGCGGCGGTGTACGCGGCGATCAGCGACCCCCACCCCGAGCGGATCGCCGGCGCGGCCCTCCTCGGCGCGCCCAACGGCGTCTGGCTGGGCGTCCCCATCGGCCTCCTCGTCCCCTGGGACGGCAGGGCCACCGGCCAACTGGCCGGCCTGCTGCCCGACCCCCTCGACAAGCTGCTGCGCGTCAATGCCGACGAACCCGTCACCCTCGGCCGCCTCGCCGAACTGGACGACCGGGTCTGGCTGTTGGGCCTCGCGGCCGCGCTGATGATGTTGTACGCGGGGGTCCTGACCGCCGTGCGTACGCCTTTTGCGCGGGAATCGACTGCCACCGCTGGCGGGGGTGCGACCGGTGCGGATGTACGGGGCGGGGGTGCGCTCGGCTTCGCCGCGCGCTGCGCGCTTCGGCTCGGACTCGCGACAGCGGTGGCACTGCTGCTGCTCGCCTGGCTGACCGAGGTGTCGGTGGACGCCTCGCTGGCCCTGTTCGGCATCGACGCGTTCGACGCGGGCATCGAGTTGCGCGGGCAGTCGGCGATGGCCTTGGTGCTGGGCGCGCTGTGGGGTGCGGGTGCGGGGGCCGCCGGGGCGCTGCTGGCGTGCGCGACGGGGGCCGCGGGACGGAGGGCCTCGCCGTTGGCGCGGGGGGACGCGGGTGGCGGCGGGGCGGCGACCGCCGGGGCCTATGAGACGTCTGCGGCAGCCTCCTCCTCGGGACCGTACCTGCCGGGCAGTCCGTACCGGCCGCCGAACCCGGACACCAACCCGTATCTGCGGCTGCCGGACGAGCTGCGGAGGCCGCCGGGGGCGGGTGGGTCCGGGGTGGGTGGGCGGGGGCCGTCGGGGTCGTGGGAGGCCCGGGAGCCCCTGGAGAACGGGCGGGAGACGTCTGGGCGGGGCGGGGACGGAGAGAGTGCGGGAGGTCCGGGGGCCTCCGGAAGTCCCGGAAGCCCCGGAAGCGCAGGAAGCCCCGGAGGTCCGGGAGCGCGGCCGCCCGATGTGTACGGGGCGCCCACGGTGGTGCGGCGGTTCGCTCCGCCACCTCGGCGGCCGGGGCAGCGGCCGGGCTCGGGGTCGGGGTCCGGGTCCGGACCTCGATCGGGGTCGGGGTCCGGGTCGGCCCCCTGGCCGGCTCCGCCGCCGCCCCCGGAGGAGGGCCCGCCGCCTCCGCCACCGCCGCCGCCTCCGCCGCGGGGGCCCCGGGGGCGTTGAGACACCCGGGGACGGGGGTGATCCGAGGAGGCTCTCCGGGGCGTCGTACACGATCCGGACGCGCTTCAACCCCTGGTAACCCAGTGTTCTCCGTCCGCTGGGCGGACCTCAGGGGCAAAACGCACGGGGCGCCGGATACGGTTGGCACATCATGAGCGCTTCGCAGACCTCCTCTGACGTCCCCACTCTCCTCGTCAAGATCTTCGGCAAGGACCGGCCGGGTATCACCGCCGGGCTGTTCGACACCCTCGCCGCGTACTCCGTCGATGTGGTCGACATCGAGCAGGTCGTCACCCGTGGCCGGATCGTGCTGTGCGCGCTCGTGACCGAGCCGCCCGCCGGGCAGGAGGGCGACCTGCGGGCGACCGTCCACAGCTGGGCGGAGTCGATGAAGATGCAGGCGGAGATCATCTCCGGCCTTGGCGACAACCGGCCCCGTGGCCTCGGCCGCTCGCACGTCACCGTGCTGGGCCACCCCCTGACCGCCGAGTCCACCGCCCGCATCGCCGCCCGGATCACGGCGACCGGCGGCAACATCGACCGTATCTTCCGTCTCGCCAAGTACCCGGTGACGGCCGTGGAGTTCGCGGTGTCCGGTACGGAGCCGGAGACGCTGCGGACCGCGCTGGTGACCGAGTCGGTGGCGCTGGGCGTGGACGTGGCCGTGGTCGCGGCGGGCCTGCACCGGCGGGCGCAGCGGCTGGTGGTCATGGACGTGGACTCCACGCTCATCCAGGACGAGGTGATCGAGCTCTTCGCCGCGCACGCCGGGTGCGAGAAGGAGGTCGCCGAGGTGACGGAAGCCGCGATGCGCGGGGAGCTGGACTTCGAGCAGTCGCTGCACGCGCGCGTGGCGCTCCTGGAAGGGCTCGACGCCTCGGTGGTGGAGAAGGTACGCAGCGAGGTGCGGCTCACGCCGGGGGCGCGCACGCTGATCCGTACGCTGAAGCGGCTCGGCTTCCAAGTCGGTGTCGTCTCGGGCGGGTTCACCCAGGTCACGGACGACCTCAAGGAGCGGCTGGGCCTCGACTTCGCACAGGCCAACACGCTGGAGATCGTCGACGGCAAGCTCACCGGCAAGGTCGTCGGGGAGATCGTGGACCGCGCGGGCAAGGCGCGGCTGCTGCGCCGGTTCGCCGCCGAGGCGGGGGTCCCACTGGTCCAGACCGTGGCCATCGGCGACGGCGCGAACGATCTCGACATGCTCAACGCGGCCGGTCTGGGCGTCGCCTTCAACGCCAAGCCGGTCGTCCGCGAGGCCGCGCACACCGCGGTGAACTTCCCCTTCCTCGACACCGTGCTGTACCTCCTCGGGGTCACCCGGGAAGAGGTCGAGGCGGCGGACATGCACGAGGAGTGACAGGGCGTACGGCAAAGGCCCGGCACCGAGGTGGTGCCGGGCCTTCGTCGTGCCGGGTGCCCATGAGTACGCCCATGAGACGGTGCGCCCGCGGGGCCGTACGCCGGGTGCCGGTGAGGCTGCGCGGCCGGGGTTACTCCGTCGGCGCCCAGTAGTCGGCCAGCGTGGTCGCGCCCGGCTCCAGGCTCTTCCAGGGACCCTCGAAGGAGAGCACGGCGTAGGCGGCGGCCGGGAAGCCGTGGCGGTTCATGCGCTCGCGGGCGTCGCCCTCGGCGCTGCCCGCGAGGATGTCGGCGAGGCCCTGGACTCCGGGGTTGTGGCCGATCAGGACCACGTTCTGCGCGTCGTCCGGGGTTTCGTTGAGCAGGGCGATCAGCTCGCCGGGCGAGGCCTCGTAGATCCGCTCCTCGTAGACCGTTTTCGGCCGGTCGGGCAGCTCATGGACGGCCAGCTTCCAGGTCTCGCGGGTCCTGACGGCCGTGGAGCAGAGGGCAAGGTCGAGGGGGATGCCGGAGTCGGCCAGCTTGCGCCCGGCGACGGCGGCGTCCATACGGCCCCGGTCGGCGAGCGGCCGCTCGTGGTCGGAGACCTGTGGCCAGTCGGCCTTCGCATGCCGGAAGAGGACGATCCTGCGGGGTTCTGCGACGCTCATGCGTCCCAGCTTCGCACGAAACAGGCCATGGGGCGCAGGGAGTTGAAGTGCGGATACCCGGCACCGGTACATGCGCTTCCGGCGGGCTGGCCGCTCGTCACGGTGCGTGGTTCAGCAGTGCCTGCTGTATGCGCTCCAGGAGGTGGGCGATCGTGGGGTCGCCGCTCGCCGCCTGGGCTTCCGCGGGGTTCAGGATCAGCAGCAGGAGGGTGGCGAACCCGAGGGCGGGCAGGGCGACCGCCCACCAGGGAAGCCGGATGTCGACGCCGCTCGTGGGCGCCGGGTGGGTCCGGGTGTGCGTAGGGGCCGACATGCCGCCTCCGTGGTCTGCGAGTGGGCCGTGGCCCGTCCTCTCGGCCACATCTCGAAGCTACGGAATTCGCGTGCGTCGTCCCATCCGGTGATCCACCCACTTCACCCTGAGACTCGCCCCCTAGGGGACGGGGGGTTATCCCCACCCCTCGACGGTCACGGTGACGCGATGGCCGCGATGATCCCGATGACGACGAAGATGGCGAGGAACGAGCCGAAGACCAGGAGCATCTTCTTCTGGCCGTTCTGGGGGTTCGGGTCGAGCACTGGCATACGCCCAGTCTCGCACCCCTGACCCGCGGTGGACCCGCGGGGGTGTGTCTCAGCGGACCGCCTCGTCCTCCACCACCCGGTCGCGGCCCGCCAGGATGCCCGCGGCGATCTGCGGGAGCATCAGGGCGGCCATGAGGGCGAGGGGCAGGCCCCAGCCGCCGCTGTGCTGGTAGAGGACACCGACGAGAAGCGGGCCGGGGATCGAGATCAGATAGCCCGTGCTCTGCGCGAAGGCGGACAGCTTGACCACGCCCGCGCCGGTCCTGGCCCGCATGCCGACCATGGTGAGCGCGAGCGGGAAGGAGCAGTTGGCGATGCCGATCAGCAGCGCCCACGCCCAGGCGCCCTCCGCCGGGGCGAGGTGGAGGCCGCCGTACCCGAGCAGCCCGCAGATGCCCAGGACGACCACGATCGGCCCCTGGCGGGGCAGCCGGGTGGCGAGCCGGGGGATCACGAAGGCCAGCGGTACGCCCATCACCATCGTGACGGCCAGCAACAGCCCCGCCGTGCCGGCCGGGACCCCCGCGTCCCGGAAGATCTGCGCCATCCACCCCATCGTGATGTACGCGGCGGTCGCCTGAAGCCCGAAGAACACGGCGAGCGCCCAGGCCGTACGGCTCCGGGTGATCCGTAGCGCGGACTCCTCCTCGCGCGCGGGGGCCTGCTCGGCGGAGCGCGTGGCGCGGTCCCGGACGAAGGGCAGCCAGGGCAGCACGGCCGCAGTCGCCAGGCCCGCCCACACCGCGAGCCCGGTCTGCCAACTCCCGCCCATCGCCTCGGTCATGGGCACGGTGACGGCCGCGGCGGAGGAGGTGCCGAGGGCGAGGGCCATGGAGTAGAGGCCCGTCATGGAGCCGACCCGGTCCGGGAACCAGCGCTTGACGATGACCGGCATCAGGACGTTGCTGACGGCGATGCCCATCAGGGCGAGGGCGCTCGCGGCCACGAAACCGGCCGTGCCTCCGGCGTACGGCCGGATCAGCAGGCCGCCGGCGATCGCGACCATGCCGGCGCAGACGACGGCGGCCGGGCCGAAGCGACGGGCGAGCCGGGGCGCCATGACACCGAAGAGGGCGAAGCAGAGCGGCGGTACGGAGGTGAGGAGGCCTGCCACGCTGCCGCTCATGCCGAGCCCGGCGCGCACCTCTTCGAGGAGGGCGCCGAGGCTGGTGATGGCGGGGCGGAGGTTGAGGGCCGTCAGGACGATGCCGACGACCGCCAGCCGGGCCGTCCACGCGCGCGTGCCCGGCGCCGGGGGCCCGGCCTGGGGTCCGACCTGGGCTTGTTCGGGTGTGACTCGCTCGGGCGCGGCGGTCGGCACCAGGGTTTCCTCGCTCACCATGACACCCATCATAGAATCATAGGATGATTGGTTGTCCGCGCCCGGCTGCTCCCGGTCGCCCCGTACATGCGAAGGTGTGCCATGCCGCTGAGCCATCCCCGCCGATCGGCGCTGTCCGAGCAGGTCATCGCCGCGTTGCGCAACCAGATCACCTCGGGCGAGTGGCCCGTCGGCTCCCGGATCCCCACCGAGCCCGAGCTGGTCGAGCAGCTGGGCGTCGCCCGGAACACGGTCCGTGAGGCCGTCCGCGCGCTCGCGCACAACGGTCTGCTGGACATCCGCCAGGGCTCCGGCACCTACGTCGTCGCGACCAGCGAACTCGCGGGTGTGATGCACCGCCGCTTCGCGGACGCCGACCCGGCCCACATCGCCGAGCTGCGCTCCGCCCTGGAGTCGAGCGCCGCGAAACTGGCCGCCGAGCGGCGCACCGAGAGGGACCTGAAGCAGCTGGACGCGCTCCTGGCGCGACGTGAGGAGGCGTGGGCGTCGGGCGACGCGGAGGCCTTCGTGACCGCCGACGCGACCTTCCACATGGCGGTCGTGGCCGCGTCCCACAACGACGTCGTGACGACGGTCTACGCGGACCTGGGCGAGGTGCTGCGGGACTGGCTGCGCGGTGACGTGGGAGAGGAGCTGACGCCGGAGACGTACATGGACCACGCCCGGCTGGTGGACGCGATCCGCGCGGGCGACGCGCAGACCGCCGCGGCGGAGGCGGGCGGCTATCCGTTCCACTGCCGTCCGGGGCGGGTCAGCGCTCCCCCCGCTGGTGGCTGAACCACACCGAGCGGACTTCCTTCCAGCAGCGCCCGGTGAGCCGTACGGTCTGCGCGGGCCCCGTCTCGACCGCGGCGCTGTCACTGTCGATGTCCCACCACCGCTCGCACTCGATGTGCAGCCGGACGCGGTCGACGGCCACGTAGGGGTTGAAGCAGTGCGCGATCACCCGGGAGCCGGTGACGGTGCTGTGGCAGGCCGACCCGAAGGGATCGGGCTTGTCGGTTCCTACGTGCGCGTGCCGCCTTCCGGTCTCCACGCGCGCGTGCGGTGCCGACTCGGACGGGAGGGTGAGTACGAGAGCCAGGGCGACGACAGCTGGGGCGACGCTGCGGGAGATGCGCACAAGGGAGACCTCCTCGGCCGAGCGGCTGGGCGGTGTACGTCCAGCGTGCGCGGCACCCGGCCCCGGCGGCCCGTCCAATGAGCCGAACGAGTGATCGTCCCGGCGAAGAGGAGTACGGCGAGGGCGCGCACCCGAATGGATGCGCGCCCTCGAACCGTCGTGGAGCCGTCAGCGGGAGCGCTCACGCGCCGATCGCGTGCAGCCCGCCGTCCACGTGGATGATCTCGCCGGTGGTCTTGGGGAACCAGTCGCTGAGCAGCGCGACGACACCGCGGCCGGCCGGCTCGGGATCCTTGAGGTCCCACTCCAGGGGCGAGCGGTCGTCCCACACGGCGGCCAGCTCGCCGAAGCCCGGGATGGACTTGGCGGCCATGGAAGCGAGGGGGCCGGCGGAGACGAGGTTGCAGCGGATGTTCTGCTTGCCCAGGTCGCGGGCGACGTAACGGCTGGTGGCCTCCAGGGCGGCCTTGGCCGGTCCCATCCAGTCGTACTGCGGCCAGGCGAACTTCGCATCGAAGGTGAGGCCGACGACCGAGCCGCCGTTCTGCATCAGCGGCAGACAGGCCATGGTCAGCGACTTCAGGGAGTACGCCGAGACGTGCATCGCGGTGGCGACGGACTCGAACGGCGTGTTGAGGAAGTTGCCGCCGAGGGCGTCCTGCGGGGCGAAGCCGATGGAGTGGACGACGCCGTCCAGGCCGCCGAGCTCCTCACCGACGATGTCGGCCAGCCGCCCGAGGTGCTCGTCGTTGGTGACGTCGAGCTCGATGACCTTGGTGGGCTTGGGGAGCTTCCTGGCGATGCGTTCGGTCAGCGTGGGCCGCGGGAACGCGGTCAGGATGATCTCGGCGCCCTGCTCCTGGGCCAGCTTGGCGGTGTGGAAGGCGATGGAGGACTCCATCAGCACACCGGTGATCAGGACGCGCTTGCCCTCGAGGATTCCGCTCATGGTGATCAGTGACCCATTCCCAGTCCGCCGTCTACGGGGATGACGGCTCCAGTGATGTACGAGGCGTCGTCCGAGGCGAGGAACCGCACCGTCGCGGCGATCTCCTCGGGCTGCGCGTACCGGCCGAGCGGCACCTGCTTCACGATGCCCGCACGCTGCTCGTCGGTGAGCACCTTGGTCATGTCGGTGTCGACGAAGCCGGGGGCGACGACGTTGAAGGTGATGTTGCGCGAGCCCAGCTCACGGGCGAGGGAGCGCGCGAAGCCGACCAGGGCGGCCTTGGAGGCGGCGTAGTTGGCCTGGCCCGGGGAGCCGTACAGGCCCACGACCGACGAAATCAGGACGACGCGGCCCTTCTTGGCGCGCAGCATGCCGCGGTTGGCGCGCTTGACGACGCGGAAGGTGCCCGTGAGGTTGGTGTCGATGACCGAGGTGAAGTCCTCCTCGGTCATGCGCATCAGGAGCTGGTCCTTCGTGACGCCGGCGTTGGCGATCAGGATCTCGACCGGACCGTGCTCGGCCTCGATCTCCTTGTAGGCCTGCTCCACCTGCTCGGGGTCGGTGATGTCGCACTTGACGGCCAGGAAGCCGGCCGGCGGCTCCCCCGAGCGGTACGTGACGGCGACCTTGTCGCCGGCGTCGGCGAACGCGCGGGCGATGGCGAGGCCGATGCCCCGGTTGCCTCCGGTGACGAGAACCGAGCGGCTCAACGGATCACCCTTTCGTTCTGGAGTCTGGTACCCCACGAACCTATCCGCCCGCCGCACCGGGTGCCGATTACGAGAACGACAGGGCCATGGGGTGCTGTCTGTGGGGTTCCCACAGACAGCACCCCGTCGGGGACGCGTTCATACCGTCGCTGACGGCTCGGTGCCCGGTACCCGGTCACCCCTGCGCGGGGCCCCCGCAGCACTTCTTGTACTTGCGCTCCGAACCGCACCAGCAGGGCCCGTTGCGCGCCGGCGGCCAGTCGATCGCCTGTCCCCTGCGGGCCAGTTCGGCGGCGTACGCGGACCGTGCAGCCGGGGTGTCGGGGGAACCAGCTCCCTCCGCCTCCGTGTACGCCGTGAGGCCACTCACCGACGCCCGGCCGACCGCCAGGCGCGGGGCGCCCTCGTCCGACAGCTCGCGCAGCGTGTGCTCGACCTGTCGGCGATGACCGGCATGGTCGTCGCCGTACGCTTCCGCGACCGACGGCCAACGCTGGAGCAGGCACGCGAACTCGTCCGACGGCCAGTACAGGACGCAGGCCTTCACCAGGCCGGAGGGCACCGGATCGATCCCGTCCAGCTCGTCCGCGAGCGCCTCGAACTCGTCCCGCAGAGCGTCGGGACCGCCCTCCTCCAGCCGCTTCAGACGGAGCGGGTCGTGCAGCTCGTCCAGCGAGCGCACCCTTCCGACGACTGGGGTCGCGCGCCGTTCGTGCAGTGCGTCCGCCAGGTCGTCCCAGTCGTCGTGCGGTCCGCCGAGCAGGCGCCGCACGCGGTGGCGACCGATGACGCATTCCTCCAGACCGAAGGAGTCCGGGGACTCGGCGACCGTGTCCGCCGTCACCGTGGCGCCGACACCCAGGGCATGCGTGACTCCGGACGTGTACCACTCGGCGGCCTTCGCCGTCTCGCCCCCGGCCTCGAAGACCTCGGCGACGATGCTCCAGGCACCCGCGTCCCGGGGGTGCCGCCGCGCGGGCGTCGTCCTCGCGCCCGGCGTCCCACAACGCGTTGATACGCCACGCGTCGATGAGATCCGGCTCCCGGCAACCACCCGAACCCGGATCGAGCAGCCGCTCGTAGAGCGCCACCGCGCGCTCGTGCTCGCCCGCGTCGAGCCACGCCTCGGCGGCTTCACGGAGCAGTTCCTCCCGCTCCTCCGGGTACCGCTCCGCGAGCTGTTCACTCTCCTGAGCGAATTGGGCGGGGGTGCTGGACACCGAGGTGGCGGCGCGGAAAGCGGGGGTCCGCCGGGACTTGCGGGTCTTCTTGTTCTTGCCGGTCGTGCGGCGCCTGCTGGACATGGATTCACCGTAGCGGGGCCTGGGTCGGGGTGGCCGGGAAACCTGTTTCGGGAGTCGTCCGGCAGCGCGTACTCCGCCCACACGACCTTCCCCGGCCCCGTCCGCCCCTCGACACCCAGCGCACGACGAGCAGCCCCCTGCCGCCCTCTTCAAGAGCAGCTACAGCGGTAGTGGTGGCGGCAACCGCGTCGAGGTCGCCGTGTGCCCCGAGGCGGTCCACATCCGCGGCTCCAAGGGCACCGGCATCCGTCCTCTCGTCGTCACGCCGACCGCCTGGGCGGCGTTCACGGCACTCGCGGCGGGCTCGCCCCTGGGCGGCTGAGTACGCGATGTTCGCGGGCGGGCACGGGAGTTGGTTTCCCGTGCCCGCCCGTTTGTCCGTGCCCCATGATTCACTGCCTCCGACGGTCACCACAGGCATGCGCCCGAAGGGAATCCCACCCGTGCCCCACGAAGTCGATCAGTCGTTTCTGGCGCTACCCCTACGGGCCCTCGCCGACGCCGCGCTGGCCCGCGCGCGTGCCCTCGGCGCCGACCACGCGGACTTCCGGTTCGAGCGGGTGCGCAGTGCGTCCTGGCGGCTGCGGGACGCGAAGCCGGCCGGGTCGTCGGACACGACGGACCTCGGGTACGCGGTGCGGGTGGTGCACGGCGGGACCTGGGGGTTCGCGTCCGGTGTGGACCTGACGATGGACGCCGCCGCGAAGGTCGCCTCGCAGGCCGTGGCGATGGCCAAGCTGTCCGCGCAGGTCATCAAGGCCGCCGGGGCGGACGAGCGGGTGGAGCTGGCGGACGAGCCCGTACACGCGGAGAAGACCTGGATCTCCGCGTACGAGATCGATCCGTTCACCATCCCCGACGAGGAGAAGTCGGCGCTGCTCACGGAGTGGAGCACGCGGCTGCTGGCGGCCGACGGGATCAACCATGTGGACGCCTCGCTGCTCACCGTGCACGAGAACAAGTTCTACGCGGACACCGCCGGGACCGTGACCACCCAGCAGCGCGTACGGCTGCACCCGTCGCTGACCGCCGTGTCGGTCGACGAGTCCAGCGGTGAGTTCGACTCGATGCGGACGCTGGCGCCGCCGGTCGGCAGGGGCTGGGAGTACGTCACGGGCACCGGCTGGGACTGGGACGACGAGTTGGCGCGGATCCCGGAGCTGCTCGCCGAGAAGATGCGGGCGCCGAGCGTCGAGGCGGGCGTCTACGACCTGGTCGTCGACCCGTCCAACCTGTGGCTGACCATCCACGAGTCCATCGGCCACGCCACCGAGCTGGACCGCGCGCTCGGCTACGAGGCCGCGTACGCCGGCACCTCCTTCGCCACCTTCGACAAGCTCGGCAAACTGCGCTACGGCTCCGAGCTGATGAACGTCACCGGTGACCGCACCGCCGAACACGGCCTGGCGACCATCGGGTACGACGACGAGGGGGTGGAGTGCCAGAGCTGGGACCTCGTCAGGGACGGGACCCTCGTGGGCTATCAACTCGACCGCCGTATCGCGAAGTTGACCGACCTGGGCCGCTCCAACGGCTGCGCGTACGCCGACTCCCCGGGGCATGTGCCGGTGCAGCGGATGGCCAATGTGTCGCTGCGGCCGGACCCGGCCGGAATGTCCACCGAGGATCTGATCGGCGGGGTCGATCGCGGGATCTATGTCGTCGGGGACCGGTCGTGGTCGATCGACATGCAGCGGTACAACTTCCAGTTCACCGGGCAGCGGTTCTTCAGGATCGAGAACGGGCGGATCACCGGGCAGCTGCGGGATGTCGCGTACCAGGCGACGACGACCGACTTCTGGGGGTCCATGGCGGCCGTGGGCGGGCCGCAGACGTACGTCCTGGGCGGTGCCTTCAACTGCGGCAAGGCCCAGCCGGGCCAGGTCGCCGCGGTGTCGCACGGCTGCCCGTCGGCCCTCTTCAAGGGCGTCAACATTCTGAACACCACGCAGGAGGCCGGTCGATGAGCGCGGGGAACAACAAGGCGCACAAGCCGCACGAGATCGTCGAGCGGGCCCTTGAGCTGTCCCGGGCC
The DNA here is from genome assembly GCF_042802555.1 of Streptomyces sp. NPDC057474. Classification (NCBI taxonomy): domain Bacteria; kingdom Bacillati; phylum Actinomycetota; class Actinomycetes; order Kitasatosporales; family Streptomycetaceae; genus Streptomyces; species Streptomyces sp. NPDC057474. Next base: position 14,829 of record NZ_JBHVDX010000141.1, read on the forward strand.
GACGGCTGTGTGGTGATCGCCGACGAGTACTCGACGGCGAACCTGCGTTGGGCGGGCAACGCGCTGACCACGAACGGGGTCACCCGTGGCCGGTCGGTGACCGTCGTCGCCACCGTCGACGGCAAGGAGGGCACCGCCTCCGGGGTCGTGTCGCGGTCCGCCGTCACCGCCGAGGAGCTGGAGCCGCTGGTGCGGGCCGCCGAGGCCGCAGCGCGCGGCGCCGGACCCGCCGAGGACGCCCAGCCGCTGATCACGGGCGTGGAGCACTCCCCCGATTTCAGGGACGCGCCCGCCGAGACCTCCTCCGCCGTGTTCGTCGACTTCGCGCCGGCGCTCGGGGAGTCGTTCGCACGTGCGCGTGCGGGCGGCCGCGAGCTGTACGGCTTCGCCAACCACGAACTGGTGTCGAGCTATCTCGGTACGTCCACGGGGCTGCGGCTCCGGCACGACCAGCCGAACGGGACGCTGGAGCTGAACGCCAAGTCCCCCGACCGCAAGCGCTCGGCCTGGGCGGGGCGCTCCACGCGGGACTTCAAGGACGTCGATCCGGGGGCCCTGGACGCGGAGCTGGCCGTACGGCTGGGCTGGGCCGAGCGGCGGGTGCCGCTGCCTGCCGGGCGGTACGAGACGCTGCTGCCGCCCACGGCGGTGGCGGATCTACTGATCTACCAGATGTGGTCGGCGTCGGCGCGGGACGCGGCCGAGGGCCGGACGGTGTTCAGCAAGCCCGGTGGCGGTACGCGGATCGGCGAGCGGCTGACCGAGCTGCCACTGACCCTGCGCAGCGACCCGAACGAGCCGGGCCTGGAGACCGCGCCCTTCGTGCTGGCCCACTCCTCCGGCGGCGACAGCTCGGTGTTCGACAACGGGCTGCCGCTGAAGACGACCGAGTGGATCAGCGGGGGTGAGATCGCGCATCTGCCGACCACTCGGCACAGCGCGGGTCTGACCGGCCTGCCGGTGGTGCCGACGATCGGCAACCTGATCCTGGACGGAGGCGAGGACCGCTCCCTGGAGGAGATGGTCGCGAACACCCGGCGCGGGCTGCTGCTGACCTGCCTGTGGTACATCCGCGAGGTCGACCCGGCGACGCTGCTGCTGACCGGGCTGACCAGGGACGGCGTCTACCTCGTGGAGAACGGCGAGGTCACGGGCGAGGTCAACAACTTCCGGTTCAACGAGTCGCCGGTGGACCTGCTGGGCCGGGCCACGGAGGCCGGGCGTACGGAGAAGACGCTGCCGCGCGAGTGGAGCGACTACTTCACCAGGGCCGCGATGCCCGCGCTGCGGGTGCCGGATTTCAATATGAGTTCTGTCAGCCAGGGCGTATAACCTCGTAGGCGTTCGTGGTCGGCCGTCACCCGACAGCCGGGCGGGCACCCGCGAAGACCGCCGAACACTTGCGAAGACCATCTAGGAGACACGAGAACCGTGACGGACATCGTCGACGAGCTGAAGTGGCGGGGGCTGTTCGCCCTGTCCACCGACGAGGACGCTTTGCGCAAGGCGCTCGCGGACGGTCCCGTCACGTTCTATTGCGGTTTCGACCCGACCGCGCCGTCCCTGCACGTCGGGCACCTGGTGCAGGTGCTCACCGTGCGCCGGCTCCAGCAGGCCGGGCACCGGCCGCTGGCGCTGGTCGGCGGCGCGACGGGTCTGATCGGTGACCCGCGCCCGACGGCGGAGCGCACGCTGAACGACCCGGAGACCGTCGCCGGCTGGGTCGGCAGGCTGCGCGCCCAGATCGAGCCGTTCCTGTCCTTCGAGGGCGAGAACGCGGCCGTCATGGTCAACAACCTCGACTGGACCGAGGGCCTCTCCGCCATCGAGTTCCTGCGGGACATCGGCAAGCACTTCCGCGTCAACAAGATGCTGACGAAGGACTCCGTCGCCCGCCGTCTGGAGTCCGACCAGGGCATCAGCTACACCGAGTTCAGCTACCAGATCCTCCAGGGCATGGACTTCCTCCAGCTCTACCGGAGGTACGGCTGCACGCTCCAGCAGGGCGGCAGCGACCAGTGGGGCAACCTCACGGCCGGCCTGGACCTGATCCACCGGCTGGAGCCCGGCACGGAGGCGCACGCGCTGGCCACGCCGCTGATGACCAAGGCGGACGGCACCAAGTTCGGGAAGACCGAGGGCGGCGCCGTCTGGCTCGACCCGGAGATGACGACGCCGTACGCGTTCTACCAGTTCTGGCTGAACGTGGACGACCGGGACATCACCCGGTACCTGCGGATCCTGTCCTTCAAGTCCCGTGCGGAGCTTGAGGAGTTGGAGAAGCAGACGGAGGAGCGGCCGCAGGCCCGTGCCGCGCAGCGCGCGCTGGCCGAGGAGCTGACGACGATGGTGCACGGGGCGGACCAGACGGCCGCCGTGATCGCCGCGTCCCGCGCCCTGTTCGGACAGGGCGACCTGGCCGAGCTGGACGAGACGACGCTGGCCGCGGCGCTGTCCGAGCTGCCGCACGCGAAGGTCGCCGAGCTGGCGCCGGTCGTGGATCTCTTCGCGGAGGTCGGGCTGGTGCCGAGCAAGTCCGCGGGGCGGCGGACCGTGAAGGAGGGTGGGGCCTACGTGAACAACGTCAAGGTCACCGCGGAGGACGCCGTGCCGGCGTCGGAGGACCTCATGCACGGGCGGTGGCTGGTGTTGCGGCGGGGGAAGAAGAACCTGGCCGCCGTCGAGGTGACTGAGGCCTAGAGGCCGTAGGGGCGTGGGGATTCCGGCGACTGCGGGTTGTCCGTGGTTGCTCGCGCAGTTCCCCGCGCCCCTAGGGGCGCGGGGCCGTTCAGGTCCGATGCTTTTTCTTGCCCAGGGTTGCCATGTAGGCCATGTCTCCGAAGAAGACGATGACTACCGCGGCTGCCAGCTGCAGGGCGTGGCGGCCCCAGTCGATGCCTGCGGTTTCTTCGATGCCGAACGCTCGGGCCAGGGCGTTGCCCACGACGGCTCCGATGATGCCGAAGATCGTCGTCAACCAGAGCGGGCTGTGTTGCTTGCCCGGAATGATCGCCTTGGCCAGGAGGCCGAGTACGAATCCCACGATGATCGCCCACAACCAGCCCATGGCTGCCTCCTCGTACGGCTCGACGTGAGCATTACGCCCAGTGTCGGCCCGCGTGCGGTACGCCGCATGTCGGCGCGGCCGTACGCGCGACGGCGCATTTCCTCCACCCCCGTGGAAGGTGACCCGGTCTCGTAGGCGACGCAGACGCGGCGTAACGTTGAGCTTGTCCGGACCGCGTTCCATGCAGCGGGCACGGGCGGGGCACGGGCCGGAAGCGTCCGATACAGGCGGGTGGTGGAACGTGATGCGGAAGCAGGGAAACGTCGAGGTCTTCCGGATCACAGGCGCCCGGCAGGGCCTCGCCGACGATGTCCGGGGCCGGCAGCGTCGCTACATCATCTCCATGTCCGTCCGTACCCTCGCGGTGATCGCCGCCGCGGTGCTCTGGAACGTCGAACGGCACGTCGCGGTCGTCGCCCTGGTGCTCGGCGGGGTGCTGCCGTACATCGCCGTGGTGATCGCCAACGCGGGCCGCGAGAACGCGCCCTCGCTGCCGTCCACGTTCGTCAGCGCCCCCATGCGTCCGATGATCACGCCGCCCCGGGACACGGAAGCCTCCTCCTCGGCCGAATCCGGGGCCGAGGGGCGCTTCGCGGAATCCGTCCCGGAAGACGCCGCGGCCGATCCGGCGGGCGGGCGGCGGAGTGAGCCGCGCGAGCGGGCCTGAGCACCGGGAATCCTTACGAAGCGGAATCCGGCCACCCGCCAAGCTCAAGAAATGCTCAGATCAATCATGTAGTTCCTGTGCCGGGCAGAGGCCTACCCGTGACATACTTCGTACGCGCTCCGCATCCCCCGTCGGAGCGACAGACCGACGCCGGGCAGCTCCCCCCGTGGCTGCTCGGCGTCGCCTTTTCTGCGGCTAGGGTCGACGTGTGAACATCCTCAACGTCCCCGGCTCCGATCCTTCTTCCCCTGTCTGTTCAGCCAAGGGCTGTCGTGCCGACGCGGTCTGGGTGCTCGCCTGGAACAACCCGAAGCTGCACACTGCGGAGCGCCGCAAGACGTGGCTCGCGTGCGACGAGCATCGGGAGCACTTGTCGCAGTTCTTGGGGGTGCGGGGGTTCTTGAAGGATGTAGTGAAGCTGGACGAGTGGGAGGACCGTGCGCCGTAGAGCGCTCAGCCCCCGATCGCGGACATCGGCCTGTCCGGCTGAACGAAGGACGGATCGTCCAGGCCGGCGCCGGCCTTCTTGCCCCACATCGCCAGCCGCCAGATGCGGGCTATCTCCTCGTCGGGGGCGCCCGAGCGGAGGGCGGCACGGAGGTCGGTCTCCTCGCGGGCGAAGAGGCAGGTGCGGACCTGACCGTCGGCCGTGAGGCGGGTGCGGTCGCAGGCCGAGCAGAAGGGGCGGGTGACGGAGGCGATGACACCGACACGGTGGGGGCCGCCGTCGACCAGCCAGCGTTCCGCCGGGGCCGAGCCTCGCTCGCCCTGACCCTCGGGAGTCAGGTCGAAGCGGGTGCGCAGTGACGTCAGGATGTCGCCCGCCGTCACCATGCCGTCGCGCTTCCAGCCGTGCTGGGCGTCCAGGGGCATCTGCTCGATGAAGCGCAGCTCGTAGTCGTGCTCGACGGCCCAGGCGAGGAGGTCCGGGGCCTCGTTGTCGTTCAGGCCCGGCATCAGGACCGAGTTGACCTTGACGGGGGTCAGGTCCGCGTCGCGGGCGGCTTCGAGGCCTTCGAGGACGTCCTTGTGGCGGTCCCGGCGGGTGAGAGTCTTGAAGACGTCCGGGCGGAGGGTGTCCAGGGAGACGTTCACCCGGTCCATACCCGCCGCCTTCAGGGCCGTCGCCGTGCGCCTGAGGCCGATGCCGTTGGTGGTGAGGGACATCTGGGGGCGGGGGGCCAGAGCCGCCACACGCTCCACTATGCCGACCAGGCCGGGGCGCAGCAGCGGCTCACCGCCGGTGAAGCGGACCTCCGTGATGCCCAGGGTGCGGACGGCAATCTCTATGAGACGGACGATCTCGTCGTCCGTGAGCAGGTCGGGCTTCGCGAGCCACTGCAGGCCCTCCTCGGGCATGCAGTACGTGCAGCGCAGATTGCACCGGTCGGTCAGCGAGACCCTCAGGTCGGTGGCCACTCGGCCGTAGGTGTCGATGAGCACGTGGGCCCCCTCCCTCGTCGTACCGATCAACGAACGTGGTTCTGGCTCGTGGATCACGGATTCTCCGGACACCTGCGAGCCTACGTGACCCCTCTGACAACATCACGGGCCCGATCCCACAAGACCTGGCGGGAAGTCGCCGTAGATCCCTACGATCCGGACGCGACGCGGGGCCGTCGTAGGCGACCTACGACGGCCCCGGGCGGAGTGGGCCGGATCAGTGGGCGCCGGTGCCCGTGAGGGACCGGACCTCCAGCTCGGCGTACTTGGCGGCGTCGGGCTCCTCCTTGGACAGGACGGTGCCCAGCCAGCCCATCAGGAAGCCGAACGGGATGGAGATGATGCCCGGGTTCTTCAGCGGGAACCAGGCGAAGTCGACGTCCGGGAACATCGCCTTCGGGTCGCCGGAGACGACGGGCGAGAACAGCACCAGGCCGACGGCGACGATCAGACCGCCGTAGATCGACCACAGCGCGCCCTGGGTGGTGAACTTCTTCCAGAAGAGGCTGTAGAGGATCGTGGGCAGGTTGGCGGAGGCCGCGACGGCGAAGGCGAGGGCGACCAGGCCGGCCACGTTCAGATCGCGGGCGAGGCTGCCGAGGCCGATGGAGACGATGCCGATGAAGACGGTCGCCCAGCGGGCCGCGCGGACCTCTTCGGCGCCGGAGGCCTTCCCCTTGCGGATGACGTTGGCGTAGATGTCGTGCGCGAAGGAGGACGACGAGGCGAGGGTGAGGCCCGCGACCACGGCCAGGATGGTCGCGAAGGCCACCGCCGAGATCGTCGCCAGCAGGATCGCGCCCCAGGCCGAGTCGACGCCGCCCAGGTGCAGGGCGAGCAGCGGGGCCGCCGTGTTGCCCGACGGGTTGGAGGCGATGATCTCTTCCTGGGAGATCAGCGCGGCGGCGCCGAAGCCGAGCGCGATGGTCATCAGGTAGAAACCGCCGATGATGCCGATCGCCCAGTTCACGGACTTACGGGCGGCCTTGGCGTTGGGCACCGTGTAGAAGCGGATCAGGATGTGCGGCAGGCCGGCGGTGCCGAGGACCAGGGCGATGCCGAGGGAGATGAAGTCCAGCTTGGAGGTGCCGGTCAAGCCGTACTGGAGGCCGGGCTCCAGGAAGGCGGCACCCTTGCCACTGTTCTCGGCGGCGGTGCCGAGCAGATCGGAGATGTTGAAGTTGAACTTCAGCAGCACCAGGAACGTAATGAGGAGCGTGCCGCTGATGAGCAGGACGGCCTTCACCATCTGGACCCAGGTGGTGCCCTTCATGCCGCCGATGGAGACGTAGACGATCATCAGGATGCCGACCAGGGCGACGATGAGGATCTTCCCCGCGTCGGAGGTGATGCCGAGGAGCAGCGAGACGAGGACGCCCGCGCCCGCCATCTGGGCCAGCAGGTAGAAGATCGACACGACGATCGTGGACGTACCGGCCGCGGTGCGGACGGGGCGCTGGCGCATGCGGTACGCGAGGACGTCGCCCATGGTGTAGCGGCCGGAGTTCCGCAGCGGCTCGGCGACCAGGAGGAGGGCGACCAGCCAGGCGACCAGGAAGCCGATGGAGTACAGGAATCCGTCGTAGCCGAAGAGGGCGATCGCGCCCGCGATACCGAGGAACGACGCGGCCGACATGTAGTCGCCGGAGACCGCGAGGCCGTTCTGGAAGGCGCTGAACTGGCGTCCGCCCGCGTAGAAGTCGGCGGCGTCCTTGGTCTGGCGGCCGGCCCAGATGGTGATGGCGAGGGTCGCCAGGACGAACAGCCCGAACAGGGTGATGATGAGCGGCCGGTGCTGGCTCGCCTCGTTGGCCGCGAGGAACGTCTGCTGTGCGGGGCTCATGCGCCGCCCTCCATCCGGGACTTGATCGCCTCGGCCTTGGGGTCGAGTTTCGCGGCGGCGTGCTTCGAGTACCACCAGGCGATGAGGAACGTGGTGACGAACTGGGCGACGCCGAGGACGAAGGCGACGTTGATGTTGCCGAACAGCTTGGTGCCCATGAAGTCGCCCGCGTAGTTGGAGAGCAGGACGTACAGCAGGTACCAGGCGATGAAGGCCACGGTCAGCGGGAAGGCGAACGAGCGGTAGGAGCGGCGCAGTTCGGCGAACTCGGCGCTCTCATGGACCGCGGCGAACTCCTCTGGTGAGGGGAGGTGATGCTCGGCCTTCGAGGGGGGCGGTGCGTCGGTTGCCACGGAGTCTCCTCGCGTCTCCGCCGCGGTCGCGACGGTGGATGGGGACGATTTCGCCGTCGGATCGGGGGATGGGTTCGGTACGGACATCGGGGTCGGCTCTGTTCCTTCGGTGACGGGTGCACGATCGTGCTCGGGCTCCCTGCTCAACGTCACGGCGGCGCACGAGGACCGGTTCAACCGTCCGGGTTTCTTTCGAAGACCGATTCGGAAAGCGGCCCGGAACAGCGCCGACTTCGAGGGTTACCCCTCTACTTCGGCCTCCCGCCCGCGAACTCATTGCTGGCCGGCGAGGACGAGGGATAGCTTCGGGCTGCACCACCAACGTCATGTGCCTGTCCGGGCACCCGTGTGTCTCGGGCCGGTTTCTTTGAGGATGATGTGGAGATCCCATGGCTCATCTGCGCTCCAGACGACGGCTCGCGCTCGCGGTGCCCGTCGTCCTGTCGCTGACCGCCTCGCTCGGCTTCCTGCCGGGTGTCGCCTCGGCGGCCCCGCTCGCGGAGTCCACCGCCGCGACCGCGGAGGGCCCGAACCTCTCGTACGTCGTGAACACGAAGACGGACAAGCGCACGATCGCCTCCGTGCAGAAGGCGATAGCCAAGGCCGGCGGCAAGACGGTGATCACGTACGCCAAGATCGGCGTGATCGTGGTCCACTCGACCGACCCGGCGTTCGGTGCGACGATCCGCGCCGTGCGCGGGGTGCAGTCCGCCGGTGCCACCCGGACCTCGCCGCTGACCCCCGCCGGTACGACGGACCTGGGCGCCGTCGACTACCTGACGGACGCGGAGGCCGCAAAGGTGAAGGCCGCCTCGGCGGACATCCCCGACGCCGAGCCCCTCGAGGCCGACCAGTGGGACCTGCGGTCGATCGGCGCCGACCAGGCCGCGAAGATCAACCCGGGCAGCAAGAAGGTCACCGTCGCCGTGATCGACACCGGTGTCGACGACACCCACCCGGACCTCGCGCCGAACTTCTCGGCCTCCCAGTCCGCCAACTGCAACGGCGGTGTCGCGGACACCAGCGAGGGCTCCTGGCGGCCGTACACCCCGCAGGACTACCACGGCACCCACGTGGCCGGTGAGATCGCCGCGGCCCGCAACGGCGTCGGTGTCGCCGGTGTCGCGCCGGGCGTGAAGGTCTCCAGCATCAACGTGACCGACCGCAGCAGCGGCCTCTTCTACGCGGAGAGCGTCGTCTGCGCGTTCGTCTTCGCCGCCGACCGCGGCGTGGAGATCACGAACAACAGCTACTACGTGGACCCGTGGCTCTACAACTGCGTGGACGACCCGGACCAGAAGGCCATCGTCGACGCCGTCAACCGGGCCCAGAAGTACGCCACGAAGAAGGGCACCCTGCACCTGGCCTCGGCGGGCAACTCCAACCACGACCTCGCCTCCGACGCGATCCTGGACGCCACCAGCCCCAACGACACCACGCCGGTCGAGCGCACCATCGACCCGAGCGAGTGCTTCGACGTGCCGACCCAGCTGCCGGGCATCGTCACGGTGAGCGCGACGGGCGTGAAGAACGAGAAGTCGTACTACTCCACGTACGGTGACGGCGTCATCGACATCGCCGCGCCGGGCGGCGACGCCCGTTACCAGATCCCGGACACGCCGTCGAAGAACGGCCGCATCCTGTCCACCATGCCGAACGGCGCGTACGGCTTCCTGCAGGGCACGTCGATGGCGTCGCCGCACGCCGCCGGTGTCGCCGCGCTGCTGAAGTCCACGCACCCGGGGGCCAACCCGGGCCGGTTGCAGCGACTGCTGAAGGCCGAGGCGGACAAGCACGCCTGCCCGACGTCGTACGACCAGAACGGCGACGGCACGCAGGACGCGGTTTGCGAGGGCAGCCCGCGTGTGAACGGTTTCTACGGGTTCGGCATCGTCAACGCCCTGAAGGCCGTCACGAAGTAACCCCCGGTGCCCGGGGAGCACCAAGACCTCGCGGGGACCGGGTTCCCGCACAGCTCGTACCGCTTCGCACTGCTTCGTACCGCTCGTTTCGCGAACGAACTGGAGACAGCATGACAGCGCCTCACCAGCGCTCGCGCCGTCTGGTGGCGATCCCGCTCGGGATGGCCATGGCGACCGCGCTCGCCGTCGTACCGAACGTCACGGCCTCGGCCGCCGGGACGACCGGGCGGGCGGCGGCCGATGCGACGCCGCTCAGCTATGTGGTCAACGTGAGCCCCGGGCACGGTCCATCCGATCGGGTGAAGAAGGCGATCGCGGAGGCCGGCGGCACGATCGTGACGTCGTACGACCGGATCGGCGTCGTCGTCGTCCACTCCGCGAACGCCGGCTTCGCCGCGGCGGTCCGTGGTGTGCGCGGCGTCCAGTCGGCCGGTGCCACGCGCACCGCGCCGCTGCCCGCGCAGTCGACCACCGACGTGGGCACCCCGAAGGTGCTGACCGCCGAAGACATGGCGGACGTCGAGGCGGCGGACGGGCAGGACCCGTTGGAGCCGTTGCAGTGGGACCTGCCGGCCATCAAGGCGGACAAGGCGCACGAGGTGTCGCTCGGCAGCCGCGACGTCACGGTGGCCGTCATCGACACGGGCGTCGACGACACGCACCCGGACATCGCGCCGAACTTCGACCGCGACGCCTCGGTCAACTGCGTGACGGGCAAGCCGGACACGACCGACGGTGCCTGGCGGCCGGGGCCCACGGAGAGCGCGCACGGCACGCACGTGGCCGGTGAGATCGCGGCCGCGAAGAACGGCGTCGGCGTCACGGGCGTGGCGCCCGGGGTGAAGGTGTCCGGCATCAAGGTGTCCACGCCCGCCGGCTACTTCTACACGGAGGCCGTGGTCTGCGGCTTCATGTGGGCCGCCGAGCACGGCGTGGACGTCACCAACAACAGCTATTACACCGACCCGTGGTACTTCAACTGCAAGGACGACCCGGACCAGAAGGCGCTCGTCGAGGCCCTCACCCGGGCGACGAAGTACGCGGAGAGGAAGGGCGCGGTCAACGTCGCCGCGGCCGGCAACGAGAACTACGACCTCGCGGCCGACGAGATCACCGACCCGGTCTCCCCGAACGACTCGACGCCGTCGGACCGGGTGATCGACCCGTCCGAGTGCCTCGACATCCCGACCCAGTTGCCGGGTGTCGTCACGGTCGCCTCGACCGGCGCCAAGGGCATCAAGTCGTCCTTCTCCAACCACGGTCTGGGCGTCATCGACATCGCCGCACCCGGCGGCGACTCGACCCGCTTCCAGACCCCGGCCCCGCCCGCCACCAGCGGCCTGATCCTGGGCCCGCTGCCCGGTGGCACGTGGGGCTACATGGCCGGTACGTCGATGGCGTCCCCGCACGTCGCGGGCGTGGCCGCCCTCATCAAGTCGACTCACCCGCATGCTCCGGCGGCCCTGGTCAAGGCCCTGCTGTACGCCCAGGCCGACGCCACGCCCTGCACCGACCCGTACGACATCGACGGGGACGGCAAGGTCGACGCGGTCTGCGAGGGGCCGAGGAACTACAACGGCTTCTACGGCTTCGGCACGACGGACGCGTTGGACGCGGTGACCAAGTAGGGGTTCTCCTGCGGAGGTCGGGCCGGGCGGTATACCACCGTCCGGCCCTTCCGTTGCATAGTGCGGGTCATGACAGACATGAACCATGCGTGGGCGGCCCTGGGTGGCGATCCCGCCCTGTTGCCGCGGGTCTCGACCCTCGTACGGGACGGGGTGCTGGACGCCCGGCTGCCGGTACGGGAGCTGGCGCGGGCCTGCGTGGGGGTGTGCGCGCTCGCGGCGGCCGAGTTGGGAGCGCGGCGGGCCGGGCTCACGGAGGTGCCCCGGGTGCGGGTGGACGACGGGGCGGTCGGCACCGCCTTCGTGAGTGAACGGCATCTGCTGGTCGACGGGCGGGCGCCGGTCACCTTCGCGCCGTTGTCGCGGTTCTGGCGGACGGCGGACGGGTGGGTGCGGACGCACGCCAACTACCCGCATCACCGGGAGCGGTTGCTGGCCGCGCTGGGGGTGCCGGAGAGCTCTCCCGACCCGGTCGCCGCTGTCGGGCCGGCGCTCGCCGAGCGGTCGTCCCTGGAGGCCGAGGAGGCCGTGTACGCGGCCGGGGGCCTCGCGGTCGCCCTGCGGACGGTCAAGGAGTGGGCGGCGCACGAGCAGGCGCGGGCGGTGGCGGCCCGGCCGCTGGTCGAGCACGACCGGCCGGACACGGCACGCGCGCGCGTGCTCGCGCCGATCGAGGACGCCCACTCCGGCGGCGGGCCGCTGTTGCCC
>NZ_JBHVDX010000142.1:0-25941 GCF_042802555.1 Streptomyces sp. NPDC057474
GACCGCAAACCACCAGCCCCGTCACCGCCCAAGCCACGATCCGAAACGGAACACGACTCAAGTGGCGACGGGAGAACTCAAAACCGGCTCACTAGAGCGTCCCCAGCGCCGGGGCGAACGCGATGAGGAGAGGGAGGAGAGCCAGGAGCGCGGCGGCCGTAGTGGTGGCCGCGCGGCGGGTCCGGTCCAGACGGGGCGGGGGTTCCAGCAGGCGCTCCACCCGGTCACCCAGCAGGCGGCGGGTGTTGGAGCAGCTCAACACGCCCCGGTGCTGGTTGAGTTCGATGAGGGCGAGGGCCGTGGTGAGGTGGCCGCAGCGGCGGGACGCCGTGTCGTCGGCGGCGAGTTCGACCAGGCGGTGGGTCTGGTCGGCGAAGTGGGCGAAGAGGGGGATGCGCGGGAAGCCCGTGGCGAGGGCGGTGGAGAGGTGGAGCAGCCAGTCGTGGCGGGCGCGGGCGTGGCCGAGTTCGTGGGCGAGCACCGCGTCCAGCTGACGGTCGCTCAACTTGCCCAACGCGCCTGTGGTGACGACCAGTTGGGGCGGAGCACCCGGCATCAGCCACGCGTCCGGGTACTCGTCCTCCAGGACCAGCAACGGCCCCTTCTCCTGCGGCAGGCCCGCCGGGAGGTCGGGGGCGCGCTCGCGCAGGTGCGCGCGGCGGAAGTGACGGCGGCGCCGGGCCTCGACCAGCTCCCGGGCCAGCATCGCGCCGCTCCACGCCGCCCCGCAGGCCAGCGCCAACGTCAGTACGGCCGTCCAGGGCGGGGCGGCCGTGAGGTCGTACGCGGCGGTAACGGCCGGGGGCGCGGGCGCGAAGGCGTGCGTGCGGACCGTCTCGAACACCGCCGCCGCGCCCAGCACCAGCGCCGCGAGGCAGCTCAGCAGGGCCGCCGCCACCAGGCACTGCCACGCCCACAGCGCGACCACCGGTTCCCGCTCGGGCCACACCGCCTTCAGCAGGGCGCGGGGGCCCAGCACTGCGGCGGTCAGGGCCACGGCGGCGAGAAGGAGCAGGAGAACGGTCACGTCACTGGGTCCGGTTCCTGTCGGGGGGCGCACAAGGGAGTCGTACGACGACAGTGCCTACGCTACCGCCGGTACTCGCACTTTCAGGACCCCTTGCTCCCGTCCAGAGCCCTTCGGGAGCACTTCCGTTGCCCTGCCGCCGCCCTTCTCAATTGCCCGTAGACGCCGTACCGATGTCACCGCCCGCGGCGATGGAACCCTGGCCGGAAGCGGTCACACCACCGGTGGGCGGGGTGGCGGCGCCCGACGACGGCGGAGCAGGCGTGGACGTGGACGTGGGGAGGGGTCCGCCGCCCGTGGAGGCCGCGCCGATGTTTCCGCCTGCGGCGACAGAGCCATGACCGGTGGCGTTCACTCCGCCGGAGGGCTGGGCCGAGGCGGAGGCCGAGGCCGGAGCCGGGGTCCGGGGTGTCGTCGGAGTGGTGGCTCCACCCGTCGACGCCGCGCCGATGTTGCCGCCGGCGGCGATCGCACCCACGCCTGACGCGCTGACACCCGGGTCGGGCGTGGGCGGTGCCGGTGGAGCGGGCGGCGGCGCCGAGTTGCCCAGCTGCGGGACCAGGGTGAGCGCGATGCCGACGAGGGCGGCCACTCCACCCGCCACGCTCGCCCAGGGATCGGCCGCGTCGACATCCAGCACCGCGCCCACGACCAGGCCCACCGCACCGGCCACACAGAGCTCGATACCCGTCCACAGCAACGCCCTTGACCGGTTGCCGTGCTGTCCCGTCCGCCCCGAGGTCATGCGGACATCATGCCGCTCCGAAGCGTTGATCACACCACTCGGTTCGGGCGACCGTGACGCGGGCGGGCCCCGCCCGGCGACGGACAGGACCCGATCCTCGGAGCGGTGAGGAGACGCTGAGCCGGGGGCTACTTCACCTTGCGCAACCCCAGCGGTGCCGCGATTTCCTCCGCCATGACCTGGCCCGCCTCGAACTCCAGGGTCTCGTCGCCCATCAGTTCCTGGTCGGTGTCGAGGCCGTCCAGCTCGGCGAGGGGCTGGTTGAGACGGACGTGGGCGACCAGGGACTGGAGGGCGCGGAGGGTCGCCGACGCCGTGGAGCCCCAGTTGGAGAAGTAGGAGAACTGCCACCACCACAGGGCCTCGGTGGTGCGGCCCGCGCGGTAGTGGGCCATGCCGTGGCGAAGGTCGGCGATGACGTCCGCGAGGTCGTCGGAGATACGGGCCGGGACCGGCGCCTTACGAGGCTCGTAGGGGTCGAAGACCTCGGAGTAGACGTCGACCGGGTCGAGCATCAGAGCCAGGCGTTCGCGCAGGTCGTCGACGTCCGGCTCGGGGCCCGGGTCGGGCTCGTAGCGCTCGTCCGGCACGATGTCCTCGTGCGCGCCGAGGCGCCCGCCGGCCAGGAGCAGCTGGGACACCTCCAGGAGGAGGAAGGGGACGGCCGAGTCCGGCTCGTCGCCCTTGGCCACCTCGGTGACGGCGACCAGGAAGCTCTCGATCTGGTCCGCGATCTGGACCGCGAAGTCGTCCGGGTTCAGGTCCGTCGCGTGCAGCGTGGCGTCAGACATCGAGCAATCGTCTCCCCTCGAAGGCGCGGCCGAGGGTCACCTCGTCCGCGTATTCCAGGTCGCCGCCCACCGGGAGGCCGCTGGCCAGGCGGGTGACCTTGAGGCCCATGGGTTTGATCATGCGGGCGAGGTACGTGGCCGTGGCCTCGCCTTCGAGATTCGGGTCCGTGGCCAGGATCAGCTCGGTGACCGTCCCGTCGGCCAGGCGGGCCAGCAGCTCCCGTATACGCAGGTCGTCGGGGCCGACACCCTCGATCGGGCTGATCGCGCCGCCGAGGACGTGGTACCGACCCCGGAATTCGCGAGTGCGTTCGACCGCGACGACGTCCTTCGGCTCCTCCACGACGCAGATGACCGTGGTGTCGCGGCGGGAGTCGCGGCAGATGCCGCACAGCTCCTCCTGCGCGACGTTGCCGCAGGTCGCACAGAAGCGGACCTTCGCCTTCACTTCGAGGAGGGCATGCGCGAGCCGCCGTACGTCCGTAGGCTCCGCCTGCAGGATGTGGAAGGCGATCCGCTGCGCGCTCTTGGGACCGACGCCGGGCAGCCGCCCCAGCTCGTCGATGAGGTCCTGGACCACGCCTTCATACACGGACTGCCGTCCTTCCTGGTGTCTTTCAGTACGTACCGTAGTCGGCCGCCGCCGCTCCGAGGAAGGGCGGTACGGGGCACGGATGGGCTCAGAGGGGGGTCGCGGAGATGTTCAGAAGGGCAGACCGGGGATGCCCGCGCCACCGCCGCCGAGGCCCTGGGCGAGGGGGCCCAGCTTCTGCTGCTGGAGGGTCTGGGCGTTCTCGTTGGCCGCCTGGACGGCCGCGACGATCAGGTCGGCGAGGGTCTCGGTGTCCTCCGGGTCCACCGCCTTGGGGTCGATCTTCAGGGCACGCAGTTCGCCGGAGCCGGTGACGGTGGCCCGCACCAGGCCGCCGCCCGCCTGACCGTCGACCTCCGTCTGCGCGAGCTCCTCCTGCGCCCTCGCCAGGTCCTGCTGCATCTTCTGGGCCTGCTGGAGCAGCTGCTGCATGTTGGGCTGGCCACCACCGGGGATCACGTTCAGCTCCCTCGCACAAGTACTGACGGACGTCGCCGTTCACGTTCTTACGGTCGCCACGAGCCTACGTGGTCGGCCCGGCCTGTGCCGCGCCACTCTTTCGAGTGAGTCAGCGGGGATTCATATATCTGATCAAGGGCATCTTCCAGGGGAAAAGCGGCGATAACACCATCTTCGCCACCCATTGGGCGGTAGGAAGGGTCCGGCCGCGTCAGGGTGGTGCGTGAGCGCCGTACGTACGTAGGGAGTGCCGGGTGAGCCAGCCGGAGATGCAGCCCGAGGGGGGACCCCAGGACGGGCGGGGTGAGGGGTCCGGGCTGTGGGCGGAGCCGTGGGCGTCGGCGACCGGGCCGTGGGTGGGGGATCTGGCCGGGCGGCCGTTTCCACAGGGGGACTGGGGGGCGCCGGCGGAGCGGCTGGAGGAGTTGTACCACTGGGTCGAGCGGGCGGCCCTGGAGACCGCCGCGTGGTATCTCACGGACCGGGTGTGGAAACGGACGGCGGCGCGTGTGCTGCGGATCGGGGCGGCGACGGGGGCGCTCGCCGGGGCCGCGCTGCCGTTGCTCGACCTCACCGGGGCGGTGGGCGGGGTGGCTCCCTGGGGGTATCTCGCGCTCCTTTCCTGCGTCGCGTGCGTCGCGGTGGATCGGTTCTTCGGCGTCACCTCCGGATGGATGCGGGATGTCGCCACGGCCCAGGCCGTGCAGCGGCGGCTGCAGGTGCTGCGGTTCGACTGGGCGTCCGAGAGTGCGCGGGAGGTGCTGGGGCCGGCGGAGGGGACGGCCGGGGAGGCGGCCGAGCGGTGTCTCGGGGTGCTTCGGCGGTTCTCCGAGGACATCACGGAGTTGGTGCGGACCGAGACTGCGGACTGGATGGTGGAGTTCCGGGCGGGGTCGGCTCCGCTCGGCGTTCAGGTCGGGGGGGCCGTCGCCCGGCCCGAGGGGAACGGCAACGGGCGGGTGCCGATGCCGCCGGGGGCGCGGCCGAACATGCCTCGGCAGCGGCCGCCGGAGGCTCGGTAGCAGCAGCCGGGGTGCCTCGTGGGTTTTCGCCCCCGCCGCCCCTACCCGTCCCATCCACAAGCTGGGGGCTGCGCCCCCAGGCCCCCGGGTGGGTAGGTTGTTTGTCTGCGGGTGGGTGGGAACTGCGCGAGCAAGCACACACCACCCGCACCCGAAACCCGGCCCCACCCCCCGGCTCAACCCCCCTCGTCGTCCCGAGCCCTCTCGTCGCACAGCCGCGCGCCCGTCGCCGTTTCGCAGGGCACGTGACCGTGGTTGCGGATGACGCTCTGGGCGGTGCCTCGGCGGATGTGGGCGAGGAAACTGTCGGCGAGGGAGTTGGCGGGTGGGCGGCGGTAGGTGTAGGCGTACTCGGCGCCGTAGTACGGGTAGGTGTCGTCGCCCTTCTCCAGGGCTTCGACGGAGGCCGTGTGGCCGTCGAGGGCGAGGCGGCGGAGGCCGGTGCGGCGGGCGGTGAGGTTGATCTCGCTGTAGCCGATGGCGCCGGGGAGTTCGGCGACCTTGGCGAGGACCTGCTCGGTGGAGTCGAGCTCGCAGCGGGTGACGCGGGCGGTCGAGAGGTCGTCCCGGCGGCAGTCGAGCGAGGTGCTGGCGACCTGTTCCCAGCCGTCCAGCACGGTGCGCTGGAAGACCTGCCGGGTGCCGGAGTCGGCGTCCCGGCTGACGAGGACGACGGGGATGTCGGGGAGGGACGGGTCGAGCTGTCTCCAGCGGGTGACCTCGCCCCGGTAGACACGGCGTACGTCGTCGATCGTCAGGGTCCCGCCGCGCGGGCGCACGCCGTCGTTCACGACGAGCGTGAAGACGGACAACGCGACCCGGTGGCCGACCAGTTCGGCGGCGGCGCTCGTGCTCGGGCCGTCGGAGAACGCGATGACCGCCGGTGAGCCCTTCTTCGACCCGGTGCCCAGCGTGGCGAGTTCGTTCACGCCCGCCGAACTGCCCCGCGCGTCCACCTGGATGTCGGCGCCCACGCAGTCCTTCTCGTACTCCTCCGCGAGCCCCCGCAGCACCGGCGCGAACGCGGTCGACCCGGTCAGCGTCAGCTCGCCCGTCGCGCACTCGATGGGCGGCGGGGTGTCGTCCCGTACGACGACGATCGCGGCCAGGGCGATCACGCACAGCGTCAGCATCACGGTGATCAGCCGGGCCGCGCGGCTGAACAGTGGCGGCTTCTCGTCGGGCGTCGCGCTGCGGTTGGGGTGCACCTCGCCGTCGCGGATGCCGCCGATGAGCCGGATCGGGCTGTCGACGTCGCCGCCTGAGAGGAGCACGAGCAGCTTGAAGTGGTCGCCTCGGTTGAGGGGGACGCGGGGGATGCGGAGCACGCCGTCGCGGTATCCGAAGCCGGCGGCCGGGGTGAAGTGGTCCATCAGGTGGTCGGTGCCGGGCGGCTGGGTGACCGAGACGCCCCGGATGACGCGGCCGCTGAACACGGCGGTGAGGCCGTGCAGTTCGCGTCCCGTGTAGTCGTTGTCGGCGATGCTCTGGGAGCCGTCGTTCTCGACGCGCAGCAGGACCAGGGTCGCGTCGGACATGTCCGGCGCCTCGTCGAACAGGCCGAGCCGGACGTTCGCGCGCCCCGAACGCACGTCGTGGCCTATCGGGTTGTCCATCTGCACGCGGTAGCCGATCCGCTTCCGCCTCGGCACCCGGCGCTCGTACCAGACCATCACGGCCGACGCCACGACACCGGCCACGGCGGTCGCCACCGCCACCACGTTCTCCGCGCTCAGCCACTCCTGCATCCGAGCCACTCCCCCGAGCCTCACGCTCCGCAGTCAAGCGGGAACACGGTACGGCGCGGAAAGCTGACGACGCGTGGACATTCCGGGTACGGCCCCGGAAGTTCAGCGGAAGTTCGCCGTCTCGGGTCGGTCGGCGGCCCGCGCGGTCGGCAGCCGGCGGTTCACGCGGTGGCTCGCGCGGCGGAACTTCATACGGTCCGCTCAGCCGGCCTTCGTGTACGTCACCGACTTCCCCGCCGTGTCGACGCGCCGCAGCTGTCCGCCGGGCAGGAGGGTGACCGTGGTGGCGGCGCCGGGGGAGCAGGAGGCGGCCGGTTCGCCGGTGGTGACGGTGGAGGGGCCGAGCCGGAGCGGGCCGTCGTCGGCCGGTTCGTCCGTCAGCGCCGCCTCGAACACGCAGTGGTACGTGCCGCCGCCTTCGAGCGGGCCGTCCGCCGTCAGGGAGAGCACGGTGTCGCCGACCTCGCCCTGCTGGATGACGAGTTGGCGGGTGTCCGCGCCGTCGGTGCCGTCGAGGGTGGCGTTCCAGGTGCCGAGGAAGTCCTCCGGGATCGTGCCGGCGTCGGGCGACTCGGTGGTCTCGTCCGGGGAGGCCCCCGGGTCCGTCGGCTGGTCGGTCGCGGGCCCCGGCGTCTCCGGCGCGCTCGTCCCCGTCCCGCCCTTCGCGTCCTCCTCCTTGCCGCCGTCGTCCCCCTTCTTCATCAACGCGTACACCGAGCCGCCCGCGCCGAGCGCGACCACCAACGCGACGACGACGAGGAGCACCGAGGAGCGCCGGTTTCCGCGCTCGGGCTCGGGCTGACCGCCGGTGACCGTCCCGGCCCCGGGCCCGTAGATGGGGTTCGGCCCGTACGGCGGGGTCGGGCCGAGCCCCGGCCCGGGGGCGACTCCGGGTCCCGGCCCGCCACCGTACGGCCCCTGCCCGTACACCCCGTACGCCCCGTACGGCGCCTGCGGCGCGCTCTGCGGGTAGCCGTAAGCGGGGGCGGCACCGGGCTGCTGCCCGTAGCCGGGGCCGGGCTGCTGCCCGTACCCACCGGCGGGTTGCTGGGTGTGCTGCTGCGGGAAGCCGTACCCGGCGGGCGCGGGCCCGGGCGGGGCGCTCGGCGGAGGCGGCTGCGATCCCGCCGCCCCCACGATCTGCGTCGGCATCCGGTCCAGGGGCGCGGCACCCGGCGCCCCCGGCGGAGGCGGTACGGCACCCTCGGGCGCGGCGGCCGGGTGCTCGGGCGGGGTCGCCGGCCCACCCGCGTAAGGGGAGGCGGGCGCGCCGGGTGGGGCCCCCGAGCCACCATACGGAGAGTTGGGGTCGCCGAGCGGGTACACGGGCGGAGCCGACGGCGGGGTCGCGGGAACGGCCGGGCTCGCGGAAGCGGGCGCCGACGGAGCCGAGGACTGGCCCGCGGGACCGGACTGCGGCGCGGCAGCGGGGCCGCCCGGAGCCGAGGAAACCGCTGCGGACGGCTGCCCGGCAAGGCCGGAAGCCCCCGGACGACCACCTCCCACCGGACCTCCCGGCACACCGGGCCCTCCCGAAGCCGCCGCGGCACCCGAAGCGGCCGCCAGGCCACCCGCAGCCGCCGAGCCCCCTGCGGCCCCCGAGCCCCCCGCTCCCGAGCCCCCCGCCTCCGGCGTTCCCGCCGATCGCGCCCCCTCTGCCCCCTCCGCCTCCTCCGGATCCTCGGCGTCCAGCAACCGCACCGCGTGCCGCCCCAATTGGGCCACCAGGGCACCCGGCAGCCAGGGATCCCGCGACCGCCCCGCGAAGACCGTGTCCTCGGCGCCCGTGCGTTGCAGGATCTGGGCCAGGGTCGGGCGGGCGGCCGGGTCCTTTCTCAGGCAGTCGCGGACGACGTCGTAGAGGCCTTCGGGCAGCCCCTCCAGATCCGGTTCCTCCTGGGCGATGCGGAACATCAGGGCGTGGACGCCGGAGTTGGCGGCGCCGAAGGGAAGGTTGCCGGTGGCCGCGTAGGAGAGGACGGAGCCGAGGCAGAAGACGTCGCAGGAGGGGGTGATGCGGTCGCCGCGCACCTGCTCGGGGGCCATGAAGCCCGGCGAACCGACGAGCGCGCCGGTGCGCGTGAGCCCGCCGTCCGTGACGGTCTCCAGCGCCCGCGCGATACCGAAGTCGATGACGCGCGGCCCGTCGATGGTCACCAGCACGTTGGACGGCTTGAGGTCCCGATGGATCAGCCCGGCCGCGTGGATGTCCTCCAGCGCGTGCGCGAGCCCCGCCGCGAGGATCCGCACGGACCGCTCGGGCAGCGCCCCGTGATCCCGCCCGACCACGGCCTGCAGGGTCGGTCCGGCGACATATCCGGTGGCGACCCACGGGATGCCCGCCTCGGTGTCCGCGTCCAGCACCGGCGCGGTCCAGTACCCGCCCACCTGCCGCGCGGCCTGCACCTCCTGCCGGAACCGGGCCCGGAACTCCTCCTGCTCCGCCAGCTCCTGCCGGACCAGCTTCACGGCGACGGTACGGCCGCGCTCGGACCGGGCCAGGTACACGTTCCCCATCCCGCCGGCCCCCAGCCGCGCGAGCAGCCGGTACGCCCCGATCCGCTGCGGATCCCCAGGCCCGAGCTTCTCCATCGCCACCGTCCCCCGATTCCCCGTACCGTCCCCGACGCATCTGTGTACGCGTACGTACGGGTACGTCGTCTACGTCATCAACGTCGTCTACGTCGCGTACGTGCGCAACGGACCGATCGTAGTGCGGCCGCACGGGGAGGCGGATGGAGCGGTGTCTACGGTTCCGTAACAGCGACCGGGGGCGCGTCGGCCTCCGGTGCCGCCGCGAGGTGGTCCAGGGCACCCGACAGCCGTTCGAGCACCCGTACGGTCTCCGCGAACTCCTCCTCCCCCAGCGCCTGCGCCAGGCGGGCGGCCAGGGTCGCGTGGCCGGGCTCGATCTGCGCGATCGCGGCGTGGCCGGCGGGGGTCGGGGCGAGGAGCTTGGCGCGGCGGTGGGCGGGGTTCGCCACGTACTCGGCGAGCCCCCGGTCGACGAGGAGATCGGCGACCCGCTGGACGCTCTGCCGGGTGATGCCCATGACCCGGGCGACACCGGCGACGGACAGCGGCTCGGGCAGCACCGCGCCCAGCACCTGCCACCAGGCGGCCGTCAGCCCCGCCGGACGCGCCAACTCTTCGGCCACGGAAAGGAACTGCCCATTCAACCGGAAGACCCCGAGGGCGGCACGGCTGAGGAGGTCCTGCTGCTCGCCGCTCACTGTCCCGCCGCCTCCAGAACGGCGTACGCCTGCGGGTCCGAGTCGTGGAAGAGGCGGTACCAGGCGTCGAGGACCTCGCCCTCGTAGACACCGAGGAGGCGGAAGACCTCGCGGGCGAGGGCGACCGGCTCGGTGGGCCCGGCGGTGACGAGGAGTCCGGAACCGTCGGTGACGGCGTCCGCGTCCACGTACCGCTCACCGCCCTGGTAGCCGGTGGCGGCCAGATAGAAAGACGCAGCGCCGGTGTGCTCCCGGTCGTCCAGCAGCCCTTCCCTCGCGAGCCCGGCGGTCGCCCCGCAGATCGCGGCGACGGGCACCCCGGCGGCCAGGAACTCCCGCGCCTTGCGGGCGAACGGCGCGAGCTCGTCACCCGTGTCCCACAGATCCGCACCGGTGAGGATGAGCAGCGAGCTCTCCTCGGGCCGCAGCTCCGCAAGGACCCCGTCCGGCTGAATACGCACCCCCGCGATGGTCCGCACGCCCTCGAGACTCGGCCCGACCGTACGGATCTCATACCCGCCCCTGGCCAGCCACGCTGTCGTGTGCCCCGTCTCCCAGTCGGCATAGGTGTCGTAGACGGCGAGATGAACAGGCTTGCGGTCGCTCATGACTCCTCCTGGGGTACCCGGATCACCTTATGACAACATGCTGCCACTTAGACAGCTTGCTGTCAATTACTTCGGGTGGAGTGTCGACTGCGGGTGGGTGGGGGCTTCTCGCGCAGTTCCCCGCGCCCCTGAAAAGCAGGGGCTGCGCCCCATGCTTTTCGGCCCGCAGGGGCCGTCGTCTTTCAGGCCCGCAAAGCCTGGTCTTTCAGGCCCGCAGGGGCCTGGTCTTTCAGGGGCGCGGGGAACCGCGCGACCAGCCACCACCCACCCGCACCCGCCAACCCGCCCGAACCCCCGAGCTATCAGGCACCCAGCCCGGCGGCGCGGCCCCTCGCGGGGGCGACACACTGTCGTGATCCGGCACCCGGCCACAGACAGGTCGCCGATGTCCCCTCCCCACAACGGCCCCCTACCCTCACCCCATGACCCCTCAGCCAAACCCCCAGGCCGGCGCCACGGTGAAGGCCAAGGACCGCGCACACGTCTTCCACTCCTGGTCCGCGCAGGAACTCATCGACCCGCTCGCCATCGCCGGTGCGGAGGGCTCGTACTTCTGGGACTACGACGGCAACCGCTACCTCGACTTCACGAGCGGCCTCGTCTACACGAACATCGGCTACCAGCACCCGAAGGTCGTCGCGACGATCCAGGCGCAGGCCGCGACGATGACGACGTTCGCCCCGGCGTTCGCGATCGAGGCCCGGTCGGAGGCGGCCCGGCTGATCGCGGAGCGCACCCCCGGCGACCTGGACAAGATCTTCTTCACCAACGGCGGGGCCGACGCTGTCGAGCACGCCGTCCGCATGGCCCGGCTGCACACCGGCCGTCCCAAGGTGCTCGCCGCGTACCGCTCGTACCACGGCGGCACCCAGCAGGCCGTGAACCTCACGGGCGACCCGCGCCGCTGGCCCTCGGACACCGGCACGGCAGGGGTCGTGCATTTCTGGGCGCCCTTCCTCTACCGGTCCCGTTTCCACGCGGAGACGGAGGAGCAGGAGTGCGCCCGGGCGCTGGAGCACCTGGAGACGACGATTACCTTCGAGGGGCCGTCGACCATCGCCGCGATCATCCTGGAGACCGTCCCGGGCACGGCCGGGATCATGGTCCCGCCGCCGGGCTATCTGGCCGGCGTCCGGGAACTCTGCGACAAGTACGGGATCGTGTTCGTCCTCGACGAGGTCATGGCGGGCTTCGGGCGGACGGGCACCTGGTTCGCCGCCGACCTCTTCGACGTCGTACCCGACCTGATGACCTTCGCCAAGGGCGTGAACTCCGGTTACGTCCCCCTCGGCGGCGTCGCCATCTCCCCCGCGATCGCCGAGACCTTCGCCCGGCGCCCCTACCCCGGCGGTCTCACGTACTCCGGCCACCCGCTGGCCTGCGCCGCCGCCGTAGCGACGATCAACGTCATGGCGGAGGAAGGGGTCGTCACCAACGCCGCCGCCCTCGGCGCTTCGCTCATCGAGCCTGCACTGCGCCAGCTGGCCGAGCGGCACCCTTCCGTGGGCGAGGTGCGCGGCACCGGGATGTTCTGGGCGCTGGAGCTGGTGAAGAACAAGGAGACCCGCGAACCCCTCGTCCCCTACAACGCGTCCGGCGAGGCCAACACCCCCATGCTCGCCTTCGGCGCCGCCGCCAGGGCGAACGGTCTGTGGCCCTTCATCAACATGAACCGCACCCACGTCGTCCCCCCGTGCAACATCACGGAGACCGAGGCCAAGGAGGGCCTCGCCGCCCTGGACGCGGCCCTGTCCGTGGCGGACGAGCACACGCTGTGAGGCCGTAACTCTCCCCCGTATTTCCCCCGATGGTCCCCGCGGTGCCGAGCAGAAGGGCGAAAACTCCTCCCCGAAACCCGAACGCGTAAGGTGACGTGCTCGTAAGAGAACTCAGAGAGCACACGCAGAGGATGCGTACCCGTACGCGGATGGGGGACCCAGACCACGATGCCCGGCACCGGCGGCGGCAATGGCGCCGTGACCCGTAGCACCCTGCGGCAGCAGCTCGCGGACGCGCTCCGTGACGAGGTGCTGGCCGGCAGACTGAAGCCGGGGCAGGAGTTCACGGTCAAGGAGATCGCCGAGCAGTACGGGGTCTCGGCGACGCCCGTGCGCGAGGCGCTGGTGGATCTGTCCGCGCAGGGGCTGCTGGACGCCGTGCAGCACCGGGGTTTCGAGGTCCACGAGTACTCGGTGGCCGACTACCGGGACATGGTCGAGGCCCGCATCCTGGTCACCGACGGCATGTTCCGGCGGCTGGGCGACCGCAAGGTCGATCCCCGTACGGCCGCCGCCCTCGCCGGGCTCCGGCGGCGCGGCGAGGAGGCGCGGCGGGCCGCGACCGCCGGGGACCTGGACATCCTGATCGGCTACGACCTGCGGTTCTGGCGCGAGCTGAGTGCCCTGTTCGGCAACCCGTACCTCACCGACTTCCTGCACCGGCTGCGCGTGCAGGCCTGGGTGTGCGCGGTCCAGCACCTGCGTCAGACGGACGTCCGGACGGATTCCCGAACGAACGACCGGATGAACGACCGAATGAACGACCGGATGAACGACCGGATGAACGACAGCGCGGACGATCTCAAGGGCCGGCTGTGGGCCGACCACACCGACCTCGTCGACGCCCTCTCCCGCCGTGACGCGCAGACCGCGCAGGAGATCATCGCCGGTTACGACGAGCGGTCCCTGACCCTTGTGGAACGCCTGGCGGACGAATGAGCACAGCCCCGAAGGCGGGCGCCGGGCAGGTGAGCGTCGACCTCTCCGTCGTCGTCCCCGCCTACAACGAGGAGGACCGCCTCGCCCCCACGCTCGACGCGATCATCAGCCATCTCGCGGTGACCGAGGCCGCCGCCCGGTGGGAGGTCATCGTCGTCGACGACGGGTCGACGGACGGCACGGCCGACGTCGTGGCCGCCGTCACCGCCCGCGACGCCCGGGTCCAGCTCGTCTCCGGCGGGCCCCGCAACCGGGGCAAGGGCCATGCCCTGCGGCTCGGTGTCCTCGCCTCGCACGGCCGCCGGGTCCTGCTCACGGACGCCGATCTCGCCGCGCCCATAGACGAGTTGGAGCGGCTCGACAAGGCGCTCTCCGACGGGCACACGGCCGCGATCGGCTCGCGCGAGGCGCCGGGCGCGAGCATCGAGCGCCATCAGCACCGGCTGCGCGAGGCGCTCGGGCGGGCCGGGAACTTCCTGATACGCGGGGTCGCGGTGCCCGGCATCCGCGACACCCAGTGCGGCTTCAAGCTGTTCGACGGCGACCGCGCCCGCGAGGCCTTCGCCGCCTCCCGGCTCAACGGGTTCGGCATCGACGTGGAGATACTCCGGTACTTCCGCCGCAGCGGCTGGCCCGTCGTCGAGGTCCCCGTCCGCTGGTCCCACCAGCCCGGCTCGAAGATCCGGCCACGCGACTACGCCCGGGTCCTCGGCGAACTCGCCGTCCTGCGGGCCCGTTCCGTCCGCCCGGCCGACGCCTTCGCCGTCACCTTCTTCCTCCTGATGTCGGTGGCCCTCTACACCGGCCGCTGGCTCGACCCGAACGGCCGCTATCTGCCCGACTCCCTCCAGGACCAGAACCAGTGGGAGTGGTTCTTCGCGGTCACGGCCGACAACCTCGTCCACCTCCGCAACCCCCTCTTCACCACCTTCCAGGGCTTCCCCGACGGCGTGAACCTGATGGCCAACACGGTCATGTTGGGCCTGTCGGTCCCCTTCGCCCCCGTCACGCTCGTCTTAGGGCCGGCCGTCACGCTCGCCCTCGTGATGACCCTCGGCCTCGCCGCCACGGCCGCCGCCTGGTACTGGCTGATCGTCAGAAGAGTCGTACGGCACCGGGGCGCGGCCTTCGCCGGAGCGGCCCTCGCCGCCTTCGCGCCGCCGATGGTCAGCCACGCCAACGCGCACCCGAACTTCGTCGTCCTGTTCATGATCCCGCTGATCATCGACCGGGCGCTGCGCCTGTGCACGGGCGCCCGGACCCGGCGGGACGGGATCGTCCTCGGTCTGATGGCGGCCTACCAGATCTTCCTCGGCGAGGAACCCCTCCTGCTCGCCGCGATGGGCATGCTGCTGTTCGCTGCCGCGTACGGGCTCGTACGGCGGGACGTGGCCCGCGACGCCTGGCGCCCGCTCCTCAAGGGCCTGGGCATCGCGGTCCTCGTCACGCTCCCCCTCGTCACTTTCCCCCTCTCCTGGCAGTTCTTCGGCCCGCAGAGCTACGGGAACATCGCGCACGGCGACAACTCCGGCAACAGCCCGCTCGCCCTTCTCTCCTTCGCCGAACGCTCGCTGCTCGCGGGCGACCACGACCGGGCGGACGCGCTCTCCCTCAACCCCACCGAGCAGAACGCCTTCTACGGCTGGCCGCTGGTCCTCCTGGCCCTCGGCATCGTCGTACGGCTGTGGGAGCACGCCCTGGTGAAGGCGCTGGCCTGCACGGCGGTCGCCGCCGCCGTCCTCTCCCTCGGCCCGGAGTTCCGCCTCCCGCAGACCGACCTCGTGCTGCCCGGCCCGTGGGCGCTGCTCGCCGAGAAGCCGCTGTTCGAGTCGGTCATCGAGGGCCGGGTGGCGATGATCTGCGCGCCTGTCCTGGGGATGCTGCTGGCCCTCGCCTGCGAACGTCTGGCGGCGGCCCCCGGCCTCGGCACGCGCTATGTCGGCTTCATGGCCGTCACCCTCGCCCTGCTGCCGATCGTCCCGGCCCCGCTGAAGTCCGTGGAGCGCGCGGAGGTCCCGGCGTTCATCGCGGACGGCACCTGGAAGTCGTACGTCGACACCGGGGCCGGCGAGACCCTGGTGCCCGTGCCGCTGCCGGACCCGGGCAACGCGGAGGCGCTGCGCTGGCAGACCACGGCCGACTTCGGCTTCCGGATGCCCGGCGGCTACTTCAACGGCCCCTTCGGCAAGGACCGCGTCGGCATCTACGGCGCCGTCCCCCGCCACACCTCCAACCTGCTGCGTGACATCCGCTACAGCGGCAAGGTCCCGGTGATCGGCGTGAACTGGCAGACGCAGGCGCGGAAGGACTTCGCGTACTGGCACGCGGGCGCGCTGGTCCTGCGCCCGCAGCCGTACGACGAGCAGTTGCGGGAGGCGGTGGAGAAGCTGGTCGGGCGACCGGGTAGATGGGTGGGCGGTGTGTGGGTATGGGACCTGCACGAAGGGGACTGAAGGCGCGTTCAGCGACTACGCTTCCCTGACCACTGTGTGCCGTACGCGAACGGATCCCTACCGAGCGTGTGCGTGCCGGATGACCGAGGAGTTCTCTTTTGGCCTGTGACCTCTGGCTGGTCCCGCTCGTCGACGTGTTGTGCCACACGCCCGACAACCCCTTCGCCGAGGAACTCGCGCTCTACAACAAGCTGCTGGGTGAGGCCGGGCTGCCACCGGTTCCGGTGTACCAGTACATGCCGGGGCTGACCGGGGAGGTCGCCCCGGTCGCGGGCTTCGACTACGACGCTCTGCACTTCCTGCGCCGGGCCTATCTGCTCCAGGTGTGCGGTCTGGAGGTGACCCCGGTGGACGCGCTGGGCGGCGACTACGAGCAGTTGTTGGAGATGTTCGAGGGCACGGCCCAGCAGTCGCACCTGGTCTGGCACTACGACCACGCGGGCGCCTATGTCCCGGTCGACTTCCCGCAGCCCCTGTCCAGCGACGAACTCCTCGCCGGAGGCGGCCCCTTGGGCTCGTCCCAGGGCCTCCTGCGGGAACTGGAGTTCGTGGCCGCGGCCATCGGCATCGACCCGGCGAACCCTCCGGCGCCCCCCGAAGCACCGCGCGCGCCCACGGAACTGGAAGAACCGGCCGTCCCCGCCCCGTACGATCCCAGTCCCTTCGCCCGCGAACGCCACGTCTGGCTGGGCCTGCACGCGGCGGCGACCCGAAGTCTGGCGCAGGGTTCGATGATCGTGTTCAGCTGAGGCTCAGCGTGAGGCTCAGCGACCCAGCGCCGAGAGGCCCTTCTGCAGGTCCTCGGGGTTCATGACCGGGGTGTAGGTGACATCGGCGCCCATTTCGAGGAAGAACGGTTCGGCGATCGACGGCATCTGGGAGCTGTCCTGCATGTCGAAGACCATGAAGCAGGTGCGCTGCCCGTTGTCGGTCGTGAAGTAGGCCGCCTCCGGCTTGACCTGCTCCATGGAGGCCTGCATCAGCTTCCCCAGGGTGCCGTTGCGGATGGCCTCGTTCGACTTCTCCGTGTCGAAACGTGCCCTGAACAGAACGCGCATCGCACTCACCTTCCTCTGGTGGCGACATATATGGATCTACGCACCTTTTAATAATATGCCCGACATGCGCGACATGTTCGTCGATGACTACAAGGTTGCCGACCGGGCTCAGCACCAGAGGCGCGGCATCCACACCAGAGGCGGGTGAGCGCTGCGATCAGTGTCCGACGACGTCCCTTTCGTCCGGCCCCGACTGCATGACGCCGTGGAGCAGGAGCATGGTGGCGTCACGGTTGGCCCCCGGCGGGACTGGGCCGACACATGGCGGGCGACGGCGCGCAGTTGGGAGACGGCAGGGCCGGTGTGGGCGTCGCTCGATCTGACGACCGAACACAAGGTCGACCCGCGCAACATCAAGCGCGTCGGCTTCGGGACCGCGGCGGGGCTGGAGCGGTTCCGGTTGCGCAAGGGAGACCTGGTGTACGTACGCCAGGGGACGCTCGGGCGGCGGGCTGTCGTCGGTCCGGCTGAGGTGACGTGGCTCTTCGGCGCCGCCTGCCTGCGGATCAGGCCCAGAGCAGAGGTGATCCTTCCCGACTACCTTCTCCACTACCTCGGGTATCCGCTCGTCCATGACCGGATCACCTCGCAGGCAAACCGTAGCCAGGCCGTGGAGACACTCCCGTCCCAGGCCCTGGCCCTGGTGCCGATCTTTGTCCCCCGCTCGAACGGCAGTGCGGACCATCGCCGGGGCGATGAACGAGATCGGTACGCAGATCGAGGCTCACAGGCAACTCATCGCAAAGCACGAGTCGTTCCGTCCGGGGCTCCTGACGGAGCTGCTTGGAGCCGGTCCGCTCCTTGGCCATGTACGCGAGCGCGTCAACGTAGGCCTGGTCCGGGCACGAGTAGTTGGCTGCCCACACCCGCACCCGGTCAGCGCTCACCCCGAACCGAGCGGACTCGGTGTTGCTGATCGCCGTCTTGTCCACCCGATGCAGCGCGGCGGCCTCGGTGAGGGAGAGACCGACCTGCTCACGCATCCGCCGCAGCTCAGCACCGAGCCGTCGCTGGCGGGCAGTGGGTGGCTTACGAATGGGCATACGCTCCCCTTCCACACTCGCTTACCGGAGCCTGCCCTGCTGCCACCCGCGCCATGAGAAGGAGCCGGGAACTTACACCAGTTCACCTGCGCGCGCTTTCCCAGCAACCAAATCATCTGTAAGACCACGCTTCAAAACGCGGGTACGCGACGGCGGCCGACACCGTCACCGGGTCGACCGCCTCGCCTGCGGGCCAACGGACTAGATGAACGAGTTGATCTCGATCGTCTCGTCGCGGCCCGGACCGACCCCGATCGCGGAGATCGGGGCGCCGGACATCTCCTCCAGCGCCTTGACGTACGCCTGGGCGTTCTTCGGGAGGTCGGAGAAGGACTTCGCCTTGGTGATGTCCTCGGACCAGCCCGGGAGGGTCTCGTAGACCGGCTTCGCGTGGTGGAAGTCGGACTGCGAGTACGGGAGTTCCTCGACGCGCTTGCCGTCGATCTCGTACGCGACGCAGACCGGGATCTCCTCCCAGCCGGTGAGGACGTCGAGCTTGGTGAGGAAGAAGTCCGTCAGGCCGTTCACGCGGGTCGCGTAGCGGGCGATGACCGCGTCGAACCAACCGCAACGGCGGTCACGGCCCGTGGTCACACCCCGCTCGCGGCCGATGCGGCGCAGCGCCTCGCCGTCCTCGTCGAAGAGCTCGGTCGGGAACGGGCCGGCGCCGACACGGGTCGTGTACGCCTTGAGGATGCCGATGACCCGGCTGATCTTCGTCGGGCCGACGCCGGCGCCCGTGCAGGCGCCGCCCGCGGTGGGGTTGGAGGACGTGACGAAGGGATAGGTCCCGTGGTCGATGTCCAGGAGCGTGCCCTGACCACCCTCGAAGAGGACCACCTTGCCGTCGTCGAGGGCCTGGTTGAGGACCAGGATCGTGTCGGTGACGTACGGCGCGAGCTTGTCGGCGTAGACGAGCAGTTCCTCGACGACCTGGTCGGTGGAGATGGCCCGGCGGTTGAAGAGCTTGGTGAGGACCTGGTTCTTGACGTCGAGGGCCGCCTCGACCTTCTGCGTCAGGATCGACTCGTCGTACAGGTCCTGGACGCGGATGCCCACGCGGTTGATCTTGTCCGCGTAGGTCGGGCCGATGCCCCGCCCCGTCGTGCCGATCTTGCGCTTGCCGAGGAAGCGCTCGGTGACCTTGTCGAGGGTCACGTTGTACGGCGTGATGATGTGAGCGTTGCCGCTGATCAGGAGCTTGGACGTGTCGACGCCGCGCTCGTTCAGACCGCTCAGCTCGGAGAGCAGGACCGACGGGTCGACGACGACACCGTTACCGATGACCGGAGTGCACTCCGGAGTGAGGATCCCGGAAGGGAGAAGGTGGAGGGCATACTTCTGGTCACCCACGACTACCGTGTGGCCGGCGTTGTTGCCGCCTTGGTAGCGCACCACATAGTCGACGGATCCACCTAGCAGGTCCGTCGCCTTTCCCTTGCCTTCGTCACCCCACTGAGCACCGAGCAGCACAAGTGCGGGCACGCGCGTACACCCCTTCCGGGCGGGGCATGTCCAAGGTCGGGGGCGTACGCGGTGGCTCAATCCGCCGCGTGCACCGCGACCGCCGTTGGTCGCACCTGTAGGACCCGGATGCCCCGGAATAGACGAAGCCCCTGGCGCAATAGCGCAAGGGGCTCTTGCACAAAGATGCTACCCGAGGAAGCGAGGCAGGACCGAGGTGGCGACTCCCGACCAGCTCCTCGTGGTCATCGACCCCCTCGCCCGTCGCACGGACGGCGAGGCCGTACGGATCGCGAAAGACGTGCTCAGCGCGGGTGCGGCGAGTACGAAAGTGTGCCTTCCCGAGGGGCCCGAGGAATTCGCGCGAGCGCTCTCGCGACGCGGTTCACGGCGGCCTGTGGTCGTCGGAGACGACCGCGCGCTGCTGCGGGCGGTGGCTCTTTTGCATCGTCGGCGGGAGCTGGCGGCGTGCGCCCTCTCCCTGGTCCCCGTGGGCTCCGCCACGGGTCTCGCCCACTCCCTCGGCGTGCCCACCGGCGCGGTCGCGGCGGCCCGCGCCGTCCTCGACGGCGTCGAGCGACGGCTGGATCTGCTCGTCGACGACAGCGACGGGGTGGTGCTGGGCATGCTGCGCATCCCGGTCCTGCCGGGTGCGCCTCCGCCGGATCTGGCGGAGGGGACGGGAGCGGCCACCGACACGGGCCCGGGGCCGGGGCCGGGCAGAAGAAAGGGCCCGAGGACGGGCGGCGGCACGGGAGCGGACCGGGGACCGGGGACGGAGGGCGCGCCGGCGGACGACTCGCCGCCCGGCCATCACTCCTGGCTGCGCGCTTGGCCGCAGTCACTCGCCCGTACGTTGTCGACGCGGCCGGCGCGGCCCGCCCGGCTGACCCGTCCGCTGCGGCCACGCATACGGGTCGCCGCCGGGGGCGGGGCCGGGCCCTCGCGGCTGCGGGTGGAGGTGGACGGGCTGATACTCGTCGACCTCGACCAGCCCGTGGAGGCCGTGTCCATCGCCCCCGGCATCGACGGCGGCGCCGAAGTCGAGATCCGGCCGGTGTCGGTGGGCGCCGAGGCGGCCCCGCTGCACGCGGTCGGCCACCGGGTGACCGTGTCCGGCGCGGACTTCCGCTACCGGGCGGATTCACTGGTGGCGGGGCCGGTACGGACGCGGACGTGGACGGTACGGGAGGGGGCCTGGGGGCTGACGCTGCCGGGGTGAGGGCGGCTGTGGGAGAGGACCCTGTCGCCGACGTCGCGGCTCGCGGCTCGCGACAGAGGACCCATCACGATAGACACGACGAAGCCCGTAAATGCACGCGACACGCCGTTGCCGATCACTTCACGGCACGGAATTCACGCGACGGGACGCATTGCGTATTCGCCGCGCCCTGAGGGTTGTTGAGAAGCCGTCAGCTGTGCGGAACGAAAGTCGGCCTGACGGATACTCAGGGGCGAGGTCCGGCCCCGGCACCTCCAACAGGGTGACGACGTGTCAGCCAGTTTCGGACAGGCGCTTCCCTCGAATCAAAACACCAGCTCTCGCCATATTTTGATGAGGCGTCAGGCGCGCCGATCGTCACTCTCCGGGGCGACATTTCATGCGGCCATTCAGTCCTATTTTCACACTGCTCCGGGCCTCCTCGAAATGACAGCGGAAATGGCCGTCATTACGTTCGTTCTCGTCGGCAGGTCCTGTCGACGAGAACGAAGAGAAGGGGAAGTGCATTGCGCACTCGTAAAGCCACAGTGATCGCCGCCTCCGTCGGCGTGGCAGTCGCGGCCGCCACAGGTGTCACCTACGCCAGCTCCGCCCTGGAGTCGGCCCCCAAGTCCGTCTCGGCCGTCCAGGACGCCGCCCCTGTCGCTCCGCGCGGCGGCAACGGCACGGGCACCAGTGCCGGCTCGAACGCCGCCTCCGACGCCGGGCACAGCGACAGCTGGAGGCAGTCCAAGGGGAACGAGGGGCGGGGTGGCAACGGAGGTGGCAACGGAGGTGGCAACGGAGGTGAGAACCGGGGCCAGAACCGGGATGACCACCACCGGGACGACGGCCGGATCATGATCAACGAGCGCACGTATGCCGCCGAGCCGGGGTCCTGCATCGCCGTCATCAACCTGAGCGCCGTGCCCCCCGTGGTCGGCCCCAACAGCTTCAACATCCGAAACGAAAGCGACAAGACCGTCGAATTCTTCAACGGGGTCAGCTGTGACAACGGCGCTCCCATCGCCACGGTCGGCCCTCGCAGCTCAGCTACCGCGATCACCCCGGCGACAACGGTACCTGCAGCCATCGCGGGCAGTTTCCGCGTGATCCACGAACACCACGGGTACAACGGGAACCACTGACGCAACCGAATCCGACAACGGATAGGGACAGCCCTTCTTCGCACCATCGGAAACCCCGGCTCGCCGTAATCGAGCCGGGGTTCCGGCATAGGTGCATCCTCTAAGAGATGACCTCTCCATGCTAATCCGCGCGGATCAGCCGTAGTTCCTTTGGTTACTCCTGCCGGGTCATCGGCAAGCTGTCGATGCTCTCCATGAGCCCGCGCACCAGGCGGCCCGCCTCGGCCGTGTCCCCGCGATCGGCCACCGCCCGCAGTTCCCGTAGCCCGTCGTCCACGGCGGAACTCGGCGTCCCGGTCCCGACCCGCTCCCACACCAGTTC
Organism: Streptomyces sp. NPDC057474; assembly: GCF_042802555.1. Classification (NCBI taxonomy): domain Bacteria; kingdom Bacillati; phylum Actinomycetota; class Actinomycetes; order Kitasatosporales; family Streptomycetaceae; genus Streptomyces; species Streptomyces sp. NPDC057474. The sequence goes on from NZ_JBHVDX010000142.1 coordinate 21,632, forward strand.
CAGACCGGTCACGTCCCCGGCCGTGGCACCCTCGTCGCCGGCCCGCGCGTCGATGCCCAGTTGCTCGGCCCACAGGGCGAGTCGGTCGCGGTCGACGGTGTCGAGCGGCTCGTACCGCAGGCGCAGGTCCGTCACGTCCTGCGCGACCCGCAGGGCGGGCCCGACTGCCTTCGCACCTTCGCTTCCCGCGCGCTCCAGGGCGGTGAGGTCGCGTTCCGTCTGCCGCTCCAGCAGGTCCGGTACGGCGTCGGAGGCGCGGTAGGCGTCCCAGGCCGCGCGCACCGTGCGCGCGGTGGCCGCCGAGGGCGTCTCGTGGGCGGCGTCCACCGCGTCGGCGAGGGCCGTGAGGCGGACCGGCAGCGGGCCGGGCTTCGCGTCCGTCGGTACCGCGAGGGAGACGGCCTCCAGGTCTCCGCCCGGCGTGCCGGTGGAGAACTCGCCGTAGCCCGGGGCGAACACCTTCTCCTCCGTCGAGCCGTCCATGTGCAGCTCACGGACGGTGACCGCGCCCTCGACCCTGCCGTACGGACCGTCGACGGTCCCGTCGACGGCCTTGACCGTGACCTCCTCGAAGACCTTCTCCGGGAGGTTCTCGGGGCGGTAGACGTCCCCCTTCTCCGGGTCGGCCGGCATGATCATGGCGGGCGGGGCCCCGTCGCGGCCCGCCTGCCAGGTGCCGTCCGTGTCGGCGACGACGCCGTCCGCGTAGTTGAAGACGTCCTCGCCGAGGTACCAGACGGAGCCGTCGTCGGCCTGGGCGTACCAGTCGAGGGCGACCTCGTGGACCCTGCCGTCGGAGAAGGCGACGTACTGGATGACGCGGGTCTCGACCGAACGGCCGTCGTACTCGATCCTCTTCGTGTCCGGGAGCAGGCTGACCTCGGTGCGGAAGGGCTTGCCGTCGACCTGTCCGCCCATGATGACCTGTGTGACCTTGCTGGTGGGGTGGAGGGGGTTGGTGATCCGGGTGGGGTGCGTGAAGCGCGGCTCGTCGAGGTCGACCCGGTTCTCCGCCGGGGCGACGGGCAGGCAGGCGTCGCCCGTCCGGCCCGTGTTCCCGTCGACGACGTGGACGCACTCACCCTGCTTCCCCTTGGTCGCGTTCGCCCCGCTGCCGCCCGCGGCGCCCCCCGCGCACCCGCCGGCCAGCAGCACGGCGGCGGTCACTGAGGCTCCGGTCAACAGGGCCCTGCGCTGGATGTTCATGGCGCCCTCCTCGGGTGCGTGATCTGTCCCGAGCATCCCGCGACCCCACTGAACAGACGCTGAACACACCTGAACGCCGAGTCAGCCTCGACGGCCCGTTACACAGACCGGACTCGCCGCGAGTCGGCTCCGCGAGTCGGCTCAGCTCTCCTCGGCCGACGGCAGCGTCACCGTGAACCGCGCTCCGCCCAGCTCCGGGGCAGTCCCCACCTTCACCGTTCCACCGTGCGCCGCGACCAGTTCGGCCACGATCGCCAGGCCCAGCCCGGCACCGCCCTCTCCCCCTCCACGCGCCCGGGCCTCGTCCAGCCGCACGAACCGCTCGAACACCCGCTTGCACTCCGGCTCCGGCACCCCTTCCCCGTCGTCGTCCACATCCAGCCGTACGACCCCGCCGGCACTCCCGAGGGTCAGAGTCACCCTGGAGCGGGCGTGCCGGGCGGCGTTCTCACCGAGGTTGCGCACCATGCGCCGCAGGGCGTCCTCGTCACCGAGCACCCGCCCGGCCGAGACCCCGCCGCTGTCGACCCGGAGCAGGCCGCCGGGTTCCTGCCGCCCCTCGGCGCGCCCGTCCGGCCCGCCGTCCCCACGGCCCTGCGATCCCCGCGATCCCCGCAGCCTCCGGGCCTCCTCGAAAACCAGGTCGTCCAGATCCACCGGCCGCCGCGGCAGGCGCATCGCGTCCTCGTCCGCGCGGGCGAGCAGCAGCAGGTCGTCCACGAGGCGCTGCATGCGTACGGCCTCCTCCAGCACCGTTCCGGCCAGGGCCTCGGCAGCCGAGCGTTCGGGGTGGGCGAGTGCCACCTCCGCGTGCTGGCGGACCGCGGCGACAGGAGAGCGGAGTTCGTGCGAGGCGTCGGAGACGAAGCGGCGTTGCGCGGCCTCGGCGCGGGCGACCCGGCGCAGGGCCCGCCCCACGGCCGCCCAGGTCGCGGCGGCAGCGAGGACGAGGAGCGCCGGCAGTCCGATCAGCAGCAGCCGGGTCACCGTCTTGGTGGCCTCGGCGACCCCGGAGGGCGCACGGCCGTCGAGCACGGTGAGCCGATGGTCGCCGTCACGGGCCCCGACGGCCACCACCAGGAAGGGATCCTCGTCGAGCGGGGTGCCGACCTCGGTGCTGCCGCCCTCCGCCGGCCGGGCGAGGACCGGCAGGCCCTCCACGTTGGTGCTCGCGGCGACGACGTTCCCCTCCGCGTCCACGACCTGCAGGAACTCCTCGTCGGGATCGGCCACGGTGACCGCGGGCACACCTCGCCCCGCCTCGATCACCTGAGCGACCTCCTTCGCCCGGGTCCGTGCGGCGTCCCGTACGTCGTTGCTCAGCTCGGTGCGCAGCCCCAGCACCAGGGCCGTACCCCCGGCGACCATGGCGAGGGCGACCGCCAGGACGGCGACGACCGTGACCCGCACCCGCACGGCCCGCAGGCGGGCAGCGCCCTTCGCCGCGCCCCGGGCAGGGCCTCCGCCCGCACCCGCGGCGCCACCGGCACTCCGCTCACCCGCCATCAGGCACCAGCCGGTACCCGTGCCCCCGCACGGTGAGCAGCGACCGTCTCCCGAACGGTCGGTCGACCTTGTTCCGCAGCCGCCGTACATACACCTCGACGATGTTCGGGTCGCCCTCGAAGTCGTCGCCCCATACGTGGTCGAGGATCGTCCGCTTGGTCACGGCCTCACCGGCCCGCCGCATCAGGAACTCCAGCACGGCCAACTCCCGTGCGGTCAGCTCTACTTCACGCCCGGCTCGGGTGACGGTACGGGCCGCCGGGTCCAGTCGCAGGTCTCCGGCGGCGAGTACGGCGGGCCGTTCCCGGGCCTCCCTGCGCAGCAGCGCCCGGAGTCTGGCCAACAGGACGGCGTACGAGACGGGCTTGGTGAGATAGTCGTCGGCGCCGGTGTCCAGCCCCTCGACCTCGTCCCACTCGCCCTCCTTGGCGGTGAGCATGAGGATTGGCGTCCAGTCGCCCTCGCCGCGCAGCGTCCGGCAGACGCGGTACCCGTTGAGCCTCGGCAGCATGACGTCGAGGACGATCGCGTCGTACGCGTTCTCCCGGGCCATCCACAGCCCGTCGACCCCGTCGTACGCCACGTCCACGGCGAACCCCTCGGCCTCGAGCCCTTCCCGCAGCCCGGCCGCGAACCGCTCCTCGTCCTCGACGACCAGTACGCGCATACGCCTCACGCTAGGCCCTGCGAGGCCGGCGAGCGCGAACCTCAACGACCGAGCGTGCCGTTCTTGGTCCCGGCGAGGAAGGTGTGCCAGCTGTGGGGGCCGATGTGCAGGAGGGGGCCGTGGGGGTTCTTGCTGTCGCGGAGGGCTCGGCCGCCGGTGTTTGTTGCGGCGACCTCGACGCAGTCGCCCTGTGCCCCGGAGTACGACGACTTCCTGAAGGGGCCTATGAGTTCAGGGGTCACGACGCATCGTCCTTGCTTCTCTGTAGTGCGCGCCGAATGAGCTGCGCGCTCGCATCCGGTGCCAACGCTGCCGATCGTAGTTGGTCGAAAGCGAGCGTGTAAGCGGCGAGATCCTCTGGCGACTCAAGGATCGACGTGCCCCGCAGGTTCTCCAGCGTCACCGCTTCCACGATCGGACCCTCGTCGAAGCTGAAGGATGCGAACGCGGAGATTTCTCCGGCCAGTGCGCCTGCGCTCAAGGGGAGGATCTGCACCGTCACGTTCTTCCTGGTCGCCACCTCAAGGATGCGTTCGAGCTGCTCGCGATGGACCTCGGCACGTACCAAGGGGTGAATGACGACGGGCTCCCAGACAATGGCCGTGTACGCCGCCCCGCCCTCCGCGATCTTCGCCTGTCGCGCCTCGCGCACCTTGACCAGTTGCCCCACGAGTTCCGGGGCGACGTAATGCGGGCTGGACGTGATGACGGACTCCACGTAGGCGGGCGTCTGCAGCAAGCCTGGCACCAGCGCCTGCGCCCACACCCGGATGTGGGTCGCGTCATCCTCCAGCGAGATGTGGTCGAGGTAATCCGGCCTCAGGTGTGCCGCATGTTTGAAGTTTCCCCGTGATGCTGGACACTCGATGCTTACGCCGTGAGGGCGTGTCCTTGTTCGTGTCGCTGTCTGATCTCCAGCGGGGTGAGGTAG